>JAKEFD010000471.1 GCA_022616245.1 Gemmataceae bacterium | reverse complement strand
GCCGAATGCGGCCGGACGCGCTGCGCGGAGATGGAGCCGATGTTGATGATCCGGCCGCCGCCCTGTTTTTTCATGATGCGGAAGGCCTCGCGCGTGCACAGGAAGGGCCCGGTTAGATTGACCGCGAGTACTTTTTCCCAGGCTTCGAGAGAAAGTTCGTCCAAAGGGCCGCCGTCGAACGCGCCGGCGTTGTTCACAAGGATGTCGAGCCGGCCGAAGCGCTCGGTGGTTTTGGCGAAGGCAGTCTGCACCTGGCGTTCGTCGGTGACGTCGGCGGTCACAGCGAGGACATTGAAGCAGCGCGCGACAAAGTCGGCACGAGCACGCTCCAGGTCCTTTTCGTTGCGGGCCACGAGCGCAACGGAAGCGCCCTCCGCGGCCAGACCCAGTGCGACGGCTTTGCCGATGCCTTTGTTGCCGCCGGTGATGAGGGCGACTTTGCCGATGAGTTGGGGCATATAGCGTTTCTATATGGCGAGGGCAAGAACTCAAGCGCAGACAAAACAGTTGCTATTTCCGCCATTGCGGTTGTCTTTTCCACCGCTTCGGATTAGCTTGGATAGTCCTTCTCGACTCGTGTTATGCCAATTCCCAAGGAATGAACTATGGCTTCAGCCAACTCGACGCCGGAACCAAGGCAGCGCACCTTCCTGGGACACCCGGTTGGCTTGTATGTCTTGTTTTTCACGGAGATGTGGGAGCGATTCAGTTACTACGGAATGCGTGCTCTGCTGATGCTGTACATGCTCTTCTATTTGCGCTATTCGCAGCAAGAAGCATCGGGCATCTACAAGATCTACACGACGCTCGTTTATGTCACGCCAATCATCGGCGGCTTCCTGGCCGATCGTTGGCTCGGCAACCGACTGGCGGTCATCATCGGCGCCACGGCCATGGCCATTGGTCACTTTCTCATGGGTTTCGAGGAGTTCCCGATCTTTCTCTCCGCCCTGATCTTTCTCATGATCGGCAACGGCATGTTCAAACCCAACATGTCGACACAGGTCGGCCGGCTCTACCCCGCCAATGACGGCCGCAGGGACGGCGCTTACACGATCTTCTACATGGGCATCAACCTGGGCGCATTCCTATCCCCTATCGTTTGCGGCTGGTTGGCGGAAAATACGGTCGGCGGCTATCACTCCGGCTTCACCATGGCGGGCATTGGCATGTTTCTTGGACTGATGATCTACCTGCTCGGGCAACCGTTTGTCAAGGAGATCCCCGTTGACGCGGTTGCGGCGGAATCAAGCAACAACAACAATGGCTCGTCAACCGCACTGACAGAGGCGGAGGCAGAACGGACGCCTTCGAGCTTAGGCTCTTTTGCGAATTTGTTGCCATCCCTCTTATTCGTGCTGGCGGGATTGGCCTTCATCGCCTGTCCCATCATGTTGTTTACCAAGAGACTCCCCACTTTCGACGCCATTATGCTCGCCATCGCGGGCGTGTGTCTAGCGCTGGTCGGCTATGTGGCCGGCCGTGTGCACGGGGCTGTTCGCGATCGCGTGTTGGTCATTCTGGCTCTGGGCATCTTTGTGATGTTTTTCTGGGGGGCATTCGAGCAGGCGGGAAATGTGCTGAACGTTTGGGCCGACCAGCACACCAATCGCTATCTGACCGAGCCGATGCAGCCGCCGTCGGTGATTCCGGAAGTGGTGGAAGACAAGGCGACAACGGATGTGAAGACTCACGAGGACAGGCCCGGGTTCCTGAGCCGGTTCCTGGACCTATTCCGCAACATGGTGACACTGAAGGAGACGGAAAGCAGCGGCGGAATAACGCTCAATCCCGTCCCCACTACCTGGTTTCAAGCGATCAACGCGCTGGCGATCTTCGTTCTGGCGCCCATCTTCGCCTGGCTCTGGATTTATCTGGACCGGCGCGGCTATCAGCCCTCGATTCCCATGAAAATGACTCTGGGCCTAATCCTCATGAGCGCGTCAATGGCGATCATGATGCAAGCTGCGAACGTGGAGAACCAGGTAACGACCGTTGCCCTGCAAGGCGACACACTACCGCAAGGAATCGTCGTGACGGCTGAGTCGAAGCTGGCTTACCAAAAAGAAAAAGGCGGCGTCGAGGAGTTTCATGCCGGGCGGCTCACTTTCGACAAGGCGAACAAGAAACTCATTATTTACGGCGTCTTGCCCGAAAACACGCGCGACGATCTCATTGAGAAAACTGTTCCCGAGGAGTACCGCAAGCAAGTGCTAAGACTGCAAGAGGAATCGGAGAAGATCGACGCTACGGTTAAGTCGGCGGAGGTATCTATCAAAGTTCCGCCCGGTTTCGACATGAAATACGCGGGCATCAAGAAGTCGATTCTCATATTTCGTCCGGAAGAATCCAAGCTCGTCGCCTACAAGCCATTGGCGGAGAAAGAGGTCAAAGGCTTGCTCGTCGCCGCGGGCCAGCCGGAATTCCGCGCCACGATTCACGATCTCTACGTGAAATCGGCCGAGTTTCGCATCAGTTCCTGGTGGCTGTTCTGGAGCTATATCCTGGCGACGCTGGGTGAGCTGTGCCTCTCCCCGGTCGGCTTGTCCATGGTGTCGAAGCTGGCGCCGGCCAAGTTCGCGACCATGCTCATGGGGGTGTGGCTCCTGACCAGTGCCTTTGGCAGTTTTGCCGCAGGACTCTTGGGCGAAATCTGGGGAACGATCGCGCCTATTCAGTTCTTCCTGTTTTCGACCGTAGTCGTGGGCGGAGCAGCAGTGATCTTATTCGTGCTAGTGAAGATCCTGGTGCGAATGATGCACGGGGTGAAGTAGCGATCAGTCACCGAGAAGTTGCTTGACCACCGCGTACGCGCTGGGCCGGTTCTCGTCCCACAGCCAGCGCACTTCGAAATGGAATCCCGGCAGGACTTTGCTAGTGAAGACGCCATCTTTCACCGGCATCTCTTCGAACTTGCCCTTTCGCAACGTGAAGAATGTCGCCTTGCGCTCATCCGGGTCGATGATCCAGTATTCGTCCACTCCGGCCTTTTGGTACAGTGCGAACTTCTGGACGTAATCTCGATAGACGGAGTCGGGGCTGACGATTTCGACGGCCAGGGCCGGTGGGCCAAGGATGTAGCCGCGCCGTTTTTTCTTGGCTCGTGCCTTTGGAAGAAAGCTCAGATCCGGCTCCGGACTGTGTTTCCTGCTGAGGCGATAGGCAACCCGAGAAATGTAGACATCGCCCAGGTCGTATTCATCGACAAAACCTCGAACGACCGCGGCCAACCAAGCATTCAAGTCGTTTGCTTTGATATTGTCCGGCGATGCCATGTAGATGACTCCGTCGATAAGGTCCGCCCGTTGGCCGTCCGGGACGAGCACCAAGAAGTCGTCGAAGGTGAAGGAGCCCTTTCGAGTGAGCGTGGGAACGATCATCCTCTACTCCTTTGCTGCGAGCGCGAAACGCAAGCGGTTGGCCGGCAGATTCAGCGCCGCAGCAAGAACTCTTTCGTGTTGATCACCGCCCAGAGCAAGTCTTCCACGGCGGCACGGCGGTCCGCGGCGGCGTCGAGACGTGTGCCGATAGTT
>JAKEFD010000470.1 GCA_022616245.1 Gemmataceae bacterium | reverse complement strand
CCATGGCGCCTCGGCCGCGACGTCGTTTTCCCTGATTGTCAACAATGTCGCTCCATTCATCAGCACTGGTTCGGGAGCGGACCACGATTACGAGCTCAACGGCAGCCTTGCCGATGCGCTGGGAGGCCCGAGCCTGGTTGCCGACGGCGGCACGCTTGGTTCCGATGGCTACGTTTTCGGTCCCAATCAGGGGCTAACGTTGACCGGAGCGCTGGCCGACCCCAGTAGCTACACGATTTTCTTCGTTGCGACCTTGGACGATGTTGACGACAACCCTCTCTTCAAGAAATTGCTCGACTTTGCGAACTTGTCGATGGACGAAGGCCTTTATGTTCGCGGCGCGAATTTAGAGTTGTTCCCGGGCGGAGCGGGGCCCGACTCGATCAGCGCCGATACGCCATTCCAGGTCGCCCTCACGCGCGACGGGCTAACCGGCGAAGCCAAAGTCTATCTCAACGGCGTATTGCAACGGACCCACGTGGGCGATCCCTCCGACTCCGCCGTCGCCTTCGACAACATCCTCAGGTTTTTCGAGGACGACATTGTTACCGGCCGCAGTGAGGCGGTCGGCGGTTCGGTGGACCGCATTCTGGTGTTCAATAGCGCCTTAACCGCTGAGCGAATCGCCAATCTTGGCAATGCACCGCCTCCGGTTACGGAAGTCGTGGTCAACGAGGGTGAAACCGCGACCGTCACCGGCTTTTGGAGGGATCCAGGCGACGACGAAGTCAGCTTGTCCGCTTCGGTCGGCAGCGTCGTCAAGAACGCCGACGGCACCTGGTCCTGGTCGTTCAACGCTCAAGATCCCGATCAATCGCAAACTGTCGTTATCACCGCCACGGACAGCGACGGCGCCTCCTCCACGACATCGTACCTGCTGAGCGTCAACAATCTGCCGCCCAGCGTGGCGGCGGACAATGCGAACGTCTCAGTGGACGAAGGCCAAACGGCGACAAACACCGGCGTCTGGAGCGATCCGGGCGCGGGCGGCGATGTAACCCTGAGCGCCTCGGTCGGCACAGTAACCAAGAATGCCGACGGCACCTGGTCCTGGTCGTTTGCCGCCCAGGACGGCCCCGCGCAATCGCAGACCGTTCTGATCACCGCCACGGATAGTGATGGGGCAACGGCGTCCGCGTCGTTTTCACTCGTGGTGAACAATGTAGCGCCTGTCATCGTGAGTTTGACAGCCGGTCAACCGTCGTCTGACGGAAATGTGAGCATCGCCGGCGCGTTCCAAGATGCCGGCGTTTTGGATACGCACACGGTCACCGTCGCTTGGGGCGACGGCAGCCCCATGGAAACGCTCAGTGTCGATCAGGCCGCCGACACTTTCGCGGGCAGCCATCACTACGCACAGGGCGGAGAATTCACGATCACCGTGACAGTGACCGACAACGACGGCGGCGCGGCTTTGCAAAGCACCACGGTCGTGACGTCCGGGGCCAGTCTGGTCAACGGCAGGTTGTTCGTGTTTGGCACGAATGAAGCGGACCAGGTCGAGATCGATCTTGTCCAAATGCAAGACGGCCTTGGCGCGATGCGGAACACGTTGCAGGTACAAATGAGATTGGACGGCGTAGATAGCGTCGCCTTTTTCGACGCCGCGGAGGTGGGGCAAATCGTCGTCATTGCCAGTGGCGGTGACGATCGCGTCCGCATCGATCGCCGCGTGCACATCGACGCGTTTCTGTTCGGCGGCGCGGGCGACGACGACCTGCGTGGCGGCAACGGCGCGAACTTGCTCGACGGCGGCGCCGGCGACGACATCCTCCGCGGCGGCGATCGGGCCGATATTCTCATCGGCGGCGAAGGCATGGATTGGCTCTTTGGCGGCGGCGGCGACGATTTGCTCGTCGGCGGCTCGGCCGTCAACGCCGATAACCTGGACGCCCTGACGCTGGCCCTGTCGCTCTGGCAGTTCGGCGATCTTGGTCAGACTCTGGACGCCTTGGGCGGAATCATCGACGATGGCCAACGCGATCAGTTCATCGGCCAGGGAGGCAACGACACGATTATTGAAGGCGGATACAGTGGGCTGCGGCGCGCATTCTTTTTTGGCAAAGGATGGCGGCGCTGGAGTTGCTCTTGATGCCGCCGCTCCTGCTTGCCTATACCATGGCGCTCACATCTGCTCGATTGGAGGAAGAGCATGGGGCGAAGAAAGAAAGCAATCGTTGGACTGGTCCTGGCAGCGTTGCTGGCCGGTGCAGCGTGGTGGCACAAGAACAATGTCCTGGCCTGGTACTACGTAAACCGGCTAATCAGCGCGGACGAGAGAAGCCAGGAAGCCTGGGTCAAGCGAGTCGCCAGCCTCCAAGATGCCGCCCTGCCGCGCTTGCTGGCCGCCTGGGGTAACGACAATCCGGCGGCGTGCCAGGCTGTGGAACACGCCATGTCGGAGTTGTTTCGATCATGGAACGCAACGGATTCCCGTTGCGTTCTTTTGCTCGCCTCCTTTTCCGAGAACTTCGCCGCCTGGAGCAACGCCGGCAAGAATGCAGCGCTGCGGACGGCGCAAACTCTCTTGAAAAAATGTCCCGCACAACCAACCCTTCCCGCTCCGCTCAGCAAAGCCGCCGGCGCTCTGCTGGATGCCGCCGAGAAGTCCCAGGAAACGAGCGTGCAACGGTTGTTTCTGGCCGCTGCGCTCGTCGAACGCGTGCCGCAGGGCCAGTGGCTCGACACCTGCCGGAGTATGGCTTCGACCGGCTTGGCCTCAGAGCAAGCGGACATGCGCGCCGCCGCCGCCTACCTGGTCATGCGGCCGGCTGTGCGCGAAGACGTTGAGCTCATGAAGAAGGTCATGCCGCTCCTTAAGGACTCGAGCGCGGAAGTGCGCCGCGCCGCCGTGTTGGCCCTCGGGCTCGCCCGCGAATTGGTAAGCGACGACGACCTACTGGCTCTCTTGCACAATCCGGATGAAGACGTGCAGCAACATTGCGAAATGGCCTTGCGCAGCCGCGGCCTGCAGGAACATCACATATTCCTGGGACGCCTTATGTCCGACGAGCGGCCGGCGGCGCGCCTGCAAGTGTTGCAACACCTCGGGCAGGCGCGCGACCTGGATGCCAACGTCTGGCTGCGACGCCTTTGCCAGGACCCCTCCCCCGCCGTCCGCGCCGCCGCCGTCCGCGCTGCCAATGCCGACTTGCGCGGCTACTTGCAAGAGATGGCCGCCCAGGACTCAAGCCCCACGGTACGACAACTGGCAAGTCATTACTTGAACCAATTGCCGCGTTAGAGCAATTTGCTGTAGCGGAACTCGCCAGAGTTCCGACACGGAACTCGCCAGAGTTCCGACACGGAACTTGCCGGAATTCTGGCGAATTCCGCTACACGGATCGTCACCGCCGATTTTTTTTGCCGTTTTTCAAATCCACGACGCAGGCAAGCGAACAACTAACGGAGCGATCCGGTAGCCATGCCGAGGGCGGCTGGTTGCCGGTTCGCCGTTTGCCATTTTCCTCCGCTTTCGGAAAGGGGTACCTCATGCGCAAACTGCTGTGGACGCTGGCCCTTCTCGGCGTCGGTCTGTTCGTAGCCAAGTCCACCCACTTCTTGAGCTATGCCGGCACCTTTTGGGCCCAAGTCAAGAAATCCACCAAGAACGCCGTGCCCACGCGCTTCGAGATCGACCGCGTCCGGCACGAAATTGCCAACCTCGACGGCGATATCAACAAGATGGTGCGGCCGATCGCCGAATACATGGCCACCATCTCTAAGTTGAAAAAAGACATCGCCAACACGCAAACCCAACTTGAAGAGCACCGGACCACACTCTTGACCATGACCCGGGACCTTGAGGGCAACCCGACGTTTCTTGTCTACGGAGGCGAACAGTTCAGCGCCGACCGCGTCCGGCATAAGCTGCAAAAGGACTTTGACAGTTACAAGCGCATAGAAGCGAACTTGAAGAGCCAGCGCACCCTTCTCGAAGCGAAGGAAACTTCGCTCAAGGCCACGCAGGAACAATTGGCCAAGGTGATGAGCAAGAAGCGCGATTACGAAGTGCGCCTGGCGCAGCTCGAAGCCGACGAGGAGACGCTGCAAATCGCCCGCATCGGCAGCAAGTTGCAGATCGACGACAGCCGGGCAACGCAAATCGAGGCTGCGCTTTCAGGCATCGAACACCGCCACAACGTGCAGCGCGCGGAAGTCGAGCTGAAGACCGGACAACTGGCGTCGGACGTCATCCCGGTGAACCAGCGTCAAGCCAAGATGGACCTGAACGCGATCCGCAATTACCTGGAAGGAACCACGTCAACCGCGAGCGATACGAATCCGTAGCACAGAATCTCAACGAGTTCGCAAAGGGGCGTGTACAGCTCGTGCACGCCCTACTTTTTTTGCATCTGCCGAGCAAGTGCTCCGTGGGGGCGACTTCAAGCCCCACGCGGAGCGTGGGGTCTACTTTGAATCCAAGCTCGCGCAAGTCAAACTGGTGCCCAAAAATACACTCTGGATAGAGACGATTGGAGCAAAAGCGCACTTAAGTGTGTATGGGGAGCGTTATGGCGCCAGATTCCGACGATTCAACAGCTCTTTTGAAACGGGCAGCCGGTGGTGACCAACAGGCGGTGCAGGACCTTCTTGCGCAGCACCATGATCGACTCAAGCGCATGGTGCATTTGAGGTTAAGCCGTCGCTTGCAGGGACGCGTGGATGATTCCGACGTGCTGCAGGAAGCTCTTTTGGACATTTCAGGCCGTCTGCACGAATATGCCGCCGATCCCAAACTGCCGTTCTTCTTGTGGCTGCGGCACATGACCGGGCTAAAGTTGGCCGAGGTTCATCGCCGCCACCTTGGCACGCAGCTACGTGACGCCGATCGCGAAGTGACCTTGCACCGCGGCGGCCTGCCGGAAGCCGACTCGATGTCGCTGGCCGCCCACCTGCTCGGCCAATTGACAACGCCTTCGCAAGCCGCCATCAAGGCCGAGACGCGCCTCATCGTTCAAGACGCCTTGAACAACATGGACCCAATCGATCGCGAAGTGCTGGCTCTGAAACACTTCGAGCAGCTTTCCACAACTGAAATCGCTGAAGTGCTTGGTATGTCCAAAGCGGGCGCGGGCAGCCGCTATCTGCGCGCCATTAAACGCCTTAAGGAGATTCTTTCTCAGATACCCGGATTCATGGAGTGAGTGTAGCCGCATTCGCCAGAATGCGGGTTCAGCAAGACATAACGTCCGGCCCCGCGTTCTGGTGAACGCGGCTACGCTTCACTCGCAACCTCCAACCATGGATGCGCCCATGTCCTCGTTTTCATCCGAAGTCCGGTCGGCACTCGTTATGGAACTCGCCGAGGAGTTCCTGAATCGTTACCGCAAAGGCGAGTTGCCGCCCCTGAAAGAATACGTCGATCGGCACCCCGAATTGGCCGCCGAGATCAAGGAAGTCTTCCCGGCGATGGCGATGATGGAGAACATCGCCGTCGCCGATTCGTCGCTCGAGGGAGACGAGGCTGAAAAGAAGGCCGCCGCGCCCGCCGAAGTCGCTCTGAAACAGCTCGGCGACTATCGCATCATCCGCGAGATCGGCCACGGCGGCATGGGCGTTGTGTACGAAGCAGAGCAGGTTTCGCTCGGCCGGCACGTCGCTCTAAAAGTGCTGCCCAATCAGGCGCTCGCGGATGCCAAGCACAAGCGCCGCTTCGAGCGCGAGGCGAAAGCGGCCGCCAAGCTGCACCACACCAACATCGTACCGGTCTTCGGCGTGGGCGAGCATGAGGGGCTGCCGTACTACGTCATGCAATTCATCCAGGGACTGGGCCTGGATGTGGTGCTGGACGAGTTGAACCGCATGCAGCCGGGCGCCGCAGGCGCCGCGCACACGCCGACGGGACTGCCGACCGCCGGCGAGATTCGCATTTCGCGCCGCAATGTAGCAGCCGCCGACATGGCCCGATCGCTGATGACCGGCGCGTTTCAAAAAAAGGTCGATTCGGATAACGAGCCCGGAGCACAAGCGCAGCCGAACGTTCCCGCCACGCTGGAACTGCCCGCGGCGGGAGATCCGGCGCAACGTTTCGCGTTGTCGGCGTCGTCCAATTCGTCGGGACTGTCGGAATCGTTCACGGTCTCATCCTCTTCAATCGTTCTTCCTGGAAGCAGCACGGCATCGAGCCACAAGGGCGCCGGCAAAAAACAGAGCTACTGGCAAAGCGTGGCCAACATCGGCCGGCAGGTGGCCGACGCGTTGGAGTACGCGCACAAGCAAGGCGTTCTGCATCGCGACGTCAAGCCCTCGAATTTGCTTCTAGATCTGCGCGGCACCGTATGGGTCACCGATTTCGGCCTGGCGAAAGTGGCCGGCCCCGGCGGCGACAATCTGACGCATACCGGCGACATTCTGGGCACGTTGCGCTACATGCCGCCCGAGGCATTCGAGGGCAAGAGCGACGCCCGCGGCGACGTTTACTCACTCGGCTTGACCATGTACGAGCTGCTGGCGATGCGGCCGGCGTTCGGCGAGAAGGATCGCAACAAGCTGATTAAACATGTGACCTCAGGCGAACCGGCGCCGTTGCACAAAGTCAACCGCGAGACGCCGCGCGACCTGGTGACCATCATCCACAAGGCGATCGACCGCGACCCTGGCCGACGATATGCGACCGCCGAGGACATGGCGTCCGACTTGCAGCGGTTCCTCGACGACGAGCCCATTCTGGCACGGCGGCAGACACAGCTCGAACGCTACTGGCGCTGGGCCCGGCACAACCCGGGCATCGCCGTGCTGGGCGGCGTGCTGACCGCGGTTCTGGTCATTGCCACGCTGGTCTCGCTCGTCGTCGCCGGCCGAATGTCTACCTTGGCCCACAATGAAGCGCAGGCGGCGGCCGACGAACGGACTGCGCGCGCGGAAGCGGAAGTGGCCAAGAACCGGGAAGCCAAGGAGAAGAAGGACGCCGACGAGAGTCGCAAGAGCGCCGAAGAGGCTCTTAAGAAAGCGGAGGAGCACTTTGCCAAAGCGCGGGCCGCGGTCAATGACTATTTGACTGCCGTCAGCGAGGACGAGCGGCTCAAGGCGCCGGGCCTCCAGGGGTTGCGGAATCAGCTCCTGCGCTCGGCCGAGCAATTCTACAAACAGTTCTTGAAGGAACGCGGCCATGACCCCACGCTGCGCCGCGAGTTGGCCGGCATCTACTACAAGATCGGGGAAATCAACCGCGACCTTAAGCTCCC
This sequence comes from Gemmataceae bacterium, assembly GCA_022616245.1. Taxonomy (GTDB): domain Bacteria; phylum Planctomycetota; class Planctomycetia; order Gemmatales; family Gemmataceae; genus JAKEFD01. The sequence goes on along the minus strand of JAKEFD010000470.1, from coordinate 1,928 downwards.
CGAGGCCAAGTCCGCGCATCTTGAATCTCTGCGGTTGTACGAGACCCTTGCGAAGGAGTCGCCCAACGATCCGGACCTCCAGCACGGATTGGCCATGTCGCTTTATCGCTCGGGAGCGCGTGCCCGGGCCATTCCCATCCTCGAGAAACTGATCACTCCGGAAGATCCGCGCTACCATGCCGATCTGGCGTCCGTGTACAACGACTCGGCCATAGATGCGAAGACCGACAAAGCAAGAGAGCTGGAGTTTCTACGCAAGGCGCTGACCGTTCGGGAACGATTGGTCCGTCTGAAGCCGGACGACCCGGATGCCCGTTTGGGACTTTCCGCCAGCTTGAACAACATCGCGATCAATTTGAAAGACGACCGCAACGCCGAGGCCCTTGCTCTCTTGCAACGTGCCGTCGAGCAAGGCGAGACGGCGTATCGGCTCCGCCCGGCCGACCTGCTGACCGCCCGCTTTTTGTGGATCCAGCTGAACAATGTGGCCAGCAAGGCAAAGAAGGTCGGTGAGACGGAGCTCGCCTTGGCCGCTCACCACCGCCGGGTCGAGCTGCTGGACCGCCGCGCCCGCGACAATCCGATGATTGTGGATTCGATATGGACCTGGCGGACGGCTATGCGACGTTGCTGAAGGAGTTGCGGGAATCGGGCCGGCTGGAAGAAGCGGCCAAGACTGCCGACAAGGCGAGCGCTCGGCTTGCGGAAACGACGGAGGAGACCACCGACTTCCTGGGCAAAATCCTGGGCTTCCGCCTGGCCGCTCATGCCGTCGCCGTGGCTCGGGCCAAAGCCGACCCGGACGCCGAGGTGAACACCGAACCCGAAGCAACTGCGGCGGTGAACGCCCTGAGGCAGTATGTTCTGGCGGGTGGGCGCAACACCAAGCCGTTGCAGGCCGACCTGACCGAGCCGCTGCGTCAGCGGGCCGACATCAAGGAACTGTTAGTTCGGATGGACGAGTTGGGGCTGGCCGATGCCAAGGCCAAGCTCACGACCGCCACCGCCGAGGAGAAGCTAGCCGCTCGGCAGTCGATTCTGATAACGCTGGAAGCCCTGGCCGGACCACCGCCGCACACCCGTTCCGTGCGCCGCAGCCTGGCTCAGGCAAGGCAAGATTGGGCCCAGGCGCTGCTCGGGGCCGGCCGAGTCGACGAAGCGCGGCTGGCGTTCGACGACGCGCTCTTGGCCCGCCAACAACTGGTGCAGGAGTCGCCCTCCTACGAGCAACTTCGCGCCGACTTGGCACAAAGCCAATCGGCCGCCGGCGATCTGTTCGCCGCCGCCGGCAACCTCGCCGACGCCGTCAAGACGTGGGACAAGGCGCTGACCACGCTTGAGGAGGGGCTGAAGACCAACCCCAACAGCGTTGCGTTCCAGACCGCCTTGGTCGAACGGCTGACGCACTTTGCCTACCAGGAGGGCCGGACGGGGTTGTGGGATCGGGCGCTGCAGCACCACCGGCAGGCGTTCCTTATCCAGAAACCGACCAGCAACGGCACTCGCTACTTCGCCGGCCTTTTTGAGATCGAAGCTGGAAACTCTGCTGGCTATCAGGCGCTGGCCGCCATGGCAGCCGGCGTGACCGATTTCTCGAAGATAGACGGAGTCCACGCGGGTCGCCTGCTTGTGCTGACCGACGATGGCGCGGCTCGGAATGCGCAAGCGGTCCGGCGCCTTGCAGACGACTTCCGGCATTCAAGCCGCGGCCAAGAAGATTGGCTGCGCGGACTCGCCCACCTCCGCCTCGGCGAGCATGCCAAGGCAATCGAATACCTGGAGCGAGCCGGGACTTTCTCTTGGAAATGGCCGGCACTAGCCCTGGCTTATCACCGGGCCGGGCGGACCGACGCCTCCCGCGACGCCCTCGGAAAAGCACTGGATGTAGCGGAGCGTGGGATGCGGGACGGCGCCTCCGCCGATGTTCT
>JAKEFD010000469.1 GCA_022616245.1 Gemmataceae bacterium | reverse complement strand
CCCCCCACCCCGGCCCCCGGCCCCCGGACCCCTCACCCCGGACCCTGACCCCGGACCCCTGACCCCTGACCCCTGATCCTCTGGCTCATCTCCTCCCGGTCGGAGCTGGCAGCGGCGGCATGCCAGTCCTCGACATGCTTTGCCGTGATCCGCGCATCACGCGCTTAACTTTGATCGAGCCGGATGTGTACAAGCCGCACAACGTACACCGCCATTTGTTTCCGGCGTCAGCTGTAGGGCAACCGAAGGCGGCTCTCGCAGCGAACTGGTTGCGCGAACGGCGACCGGAACTGATGGTCGACATACTTCAAACCGATCTGTGCGATCCGGTGGCGGCGGGCGCTATCGAAGACGCCGCGCGGCAGTGCGACATCGGCGTTTGTGCCGCCGACAACGAGCCTGCCAAGCTGCACTGGGACGCGCTCATGCGTCGAAGCGGCAAGCCATGGACGCTCGGCGAAGTCCTGTCCGGCGGTATCGGCGGCTTTGTCCATTGGTTTGCACCCGGGGGCCCCTGCTACGGCTGCGTGGCCAGTCATCTCAAGCGCTCCGTCGAAGTCGATAAGCCCGCGGCCCCGGATTATTCGCAACCCGGCGGCGCGGTGCACGAAACCACCATCCCCGCGAGCAAAGCCGCGATCGCGGTCATTGCCGCGCTGCACGCGCAGATCTCGCTGCAATTGCTGGAACAGGGCAACACTTATGATCCGGGCTTTTGTTCCCTTCTATTCAGTTTGGACAAGGTGCCTGGTATCTTTGAGGAAGCGTTTCGGCCGATTCGTTTCCGCATTGCCCGCTCGCCCAACTGCCTGGTGTGCGGCTCACAAACGACGGTTGCCAATTTGGACGCCGCTCTAGAACAAGCCTTGGCCCGCGTGAGTGGTGAGTGATGAGTGGTGAGTGGTGAGTGGTGAGTGGTGCTTCTGACCCCTGACTCCTGACCCCTGACTCCTGACCTCTGACCGCTGACCTCTGACCCCTGATTCCTGACCCCCGATGCGCGACCTCTGGAACCTATTCCGCAACACGTATCCGCGCCTGGACTCACTGACCTACTTTTACGAAAAGGCTGGTCAGATGCTGGAAAACCAGGTCATTCCGTGGTGCGCGGAAGCAGTCGTGGTGCAGGCCGGTGTCGATTGCCCTAGCGCGTCTATCGGTCATCTAACCTTCGCCGCTTCCCATAGCAGCAGCGGAGTTGAAGGATTCCGAATACACTTGGGGAATAAGGATTTCCCCCCCGAACTTGTGCGCGTTCAGGAAGCGCTCGGCACGGTGCTGTTGACCTTTCGCTTGCCGCTTCCCAAACAAACCACTATCGCCGAGCTTTTCTTTCGCAACAAGCCGATCGGACAGGTCACCTTGCCGGTTGTCGGCCTCGACGAGTACTTGCGTAAAACTACGGTGCAAATGCCGACCCTGAGCGTCCGCCTGGGCGCGGCCACCGTGGCTTGTAAAACCTATGTCCACGGCCAATGCCAGGGCTGGGTCGCGTCCGCGCTCTTGCACAATCCGGCCGGTTTGTTGCCTTTGTGCGATCTGGGACTGCGCGTCCAAGTGCGGCGCGGCGACATGCCTCCTCACCTGAGGCGTGTCTCCCCCGCAGAGGTGACGGGAGAACCTATTGTCGACGCCCAAGCAGCGTTTTCGAGTTCCCAGTTTCGGGCCAAGCAAGCCCTGGTCAGTGTCGCATTGCCAAAGCCGCGCCGCCAAGGCGAGTGGAACATCGCTTGGGTTATTGGCGAAAAAACTGTGGCCGAGCGTTCGCTGCGGGCCATTTCCAGGCAGCGTTTTCTGCGTTCGCTGCATGTGGCTGCCAGCCGTTTTCTCTTTCAGGACGTGAAGGGCGTCATGCACGTCGAGCGCTACTTCGACCCGGAGAAAGAGCCGGCGCGCGTCGGGCCCTGCTTCTTGCTCGCGAGCGATGAACCGGGCATCGCCGGCTTGTGCTCGATGCAAGTGCGTGTCTTGGGCAAGAGTCTGCCTCGGAGTAAAGCCGGTGGTGGTGACGGGTGCGTCCCCTCGCTCCTGCGGGGGAGAGGGGTTGAGGCGGCATGCCTTCCGGAGCAGGACATTCTGGTTACCGACGGGCCGACTCCCGTCGCCCCCGGCACCATCGACATCGAACTCTTGCAACACGTCAAAGGCTTTGAATTACGCCTGGGCAAAGATGTGCTGGCACGGCTGCCCTTGTCCGCCGCGCCGCAAGCGTCGTTTACGGCCGAAGGCGGATTCAAGCCGGCGGAAGCGTTCGAATGGAATCAAGCCGCTGAAGAGCAGTTAATGGACAAACTGAACAAGCTCATGAAAACCTGATGTGAAAGGCGGTGAGTTATGGCACAGCAGCATGCGCCGCGGTTTTTGCAGATCGTTGCCGACGCCAAGAAGCGAATTCGGGAAACGACGGTGGATGAAATCAAAGCCCGAATGGATCGAGGCGACAAGTTTCTGCTCGTCGATGTGCGCGAAGAAAGCGAATTTGGCAAGGACCACCTACCGGGCGCGGTGCACCTGGGCAAGGGAGTCCTCGAGCGCGACATCGAAGAGCGCGTGCCGGACACGGCCGCGCCTCTTGTGCTTTATTGCGGCGGGGGCTATCGCAGTGCACTGGCCGCCGATAATCTGCAGAAGATGGGCTACAACAATGTCCTCTCGATGGACGGCGGCATCCGCGGTTGGCGCGAAAAGGGGTATCCATTGACCTCATGACGAAGGCGGCCACACTGTCTCAAACTTCGACGATCCAAGCGCAATACAGTCGACATTTGAGACCGAACAACTTGTTAGCGGTTAGTAACAATGGAGGGGGGCATGCCTATGCACGAGTTGGCACGGACGAGTGGTTTCGAGATTTGCAAGCTGTTTTGCATAAATACTTTATGACGATTCTCCCGTGCTTGCCATTCGGCTCAAAAATGTGGCAAGCACGGGCGGTTCTTGCCAATTCAAAGCCGATGAGAAGGGTGCCCGACTGGTGCCTGACTCAATAGATCACTGCAATTGCCCAGACTCGCTTTTCGGCACGACCGCTACCTTGCGTTCCCTTGACCCAGTCTAGCGCCGGAATTTCCGCTACAGTCCCTACCTTGTGATTAAGCCGCACCCGTTAACCGATGACGAATGAGTCAACGGACGGCGGAATTCAACGTACGCCTCGCGTTCAACGTGGGGCGCAACCGCTTCCTTACGGGGCGGCTATGAATCTGTGTTCCACTGCATTAACGGATGGGGCCATGAAAAAACTGCTCGGCACAATGGCGGCATGGTTGACGGCAGGCTGCCTCGCATTCGGACAAGGGTATTATCAACAGGTAGTGCCTGAGGGGCCGCGACCGGTAGTGCACGGTTGGCCGCCGCCCCCGGGTTCGTTTCCTCCGCCGCCCGGATATCGACAAATCGATCCGGCGAAACTCCCGGCGCCCGTTGAGACCATGCCCGTAGCCGCCGACGAGGTGGGCCGAGCGTCGGCGACGTCGCCGATGCCGGCAGGCTCCGCCGTTCTACCGCCCACTGCTTTTCCCCAACAGGTCAGCACTCCGTACATGCTCTCTCCCGCGCCCGGCACTGCGCTATTTAGCGACCGGCAGCCGGCTGCCGTGGGCATTGCCGGCCCGTGCGGCGTCGGCGGGCCGTACTGCGCACCGTGCGGGCATCGCACCTATGCCAAAGGTGAGTTCCTCTTTTGGTGGCTGCGCGAGCAGGAATCCCCTGCGCTATTCACATTCCAAACAGGTTTGGGCGCGGGCATCAACGATGCCAACGACATCGACAACGAACAGCGCATCGGCGTACGGCTGACACTGGGCCGCTGGCTCGATCCCGATCATTGCTGCGGCATCGAGGCTGGCTTCGCCTATTTGTTTGAACGCGAATTCGGCCGAACGATCACGGCAGGCTCACTGGCGCGGCCGTTCTTCGATGTCTCCACCGGAACAGAAGCGTCGTTTCCACTTTCAGCCGTTGGGACCAACGCAGCGGCGGAGCTGCGCGGACTGAGTCGATTGCAAACGGGCGAAGTCAATCTGCGTCGTCAACTTTACCGCTGTGGCTTTGGCCATGTCGATGCGCTCGCCGGCTTCCGCTACTTCCAGTCGGACGAAAGCCTCGAAGTCCTCACCAATGTCACGCCAGTCGGCGCCGCCGGCACGGTCACCAGCGATCGCTTTGGCGCGGAGAACTTGTTTCTTGGCGGGCAAGTCGGAGTCGAGAGCGAGATCAACCTCGGCCGGTTCTTCGCCAGCTCGTATCTCAAGGCGGCGATCGGCAACAACCATCAAACCGTGGACATTTCCGGCAACCGGGTTGCCAACGCTGCCTCAGTGCCCGGAGGGTTCCTGGCACTTCCCAGCAATATCGGCCACTACTCGCGCGACGAGTTCGCGTTTCTGCCTGAAGCAGGCGTAAATGCCGGTGTGCGCCTGACGGACAACGCGCGCATTAGCGGCGGCTATTCGATCCTGTTCCTCATGCAGGCGGTGCGGCCGGCAGAACAGATCGATCGCAACTTGAACCTTACGCAGTTGGCCGCGCCTGTCGGCCCGCTGGCGCCCTTCTTCTCGTTTCAAGAGAGCGACTTTTGGGTACAAGGATTTAACGTGAGTTTGGAGATTCGCTACTAAACCCGAAATCCTATTCCTACTAAATCCGAAGTCCGAATCTCGAAACCCGAAACAAAGGCGAATCTCAAAGTAGAAATAACCGAACAAACAGCCATTGTTTTGTCATTTCTTATTTGAGATTTGAGTTTGTTTCGGATTTCGTTATTCGGACTTGGGATTTCTGGCGCACGGATATCACATAACTGTTCAGGCAAGTTAGCGCCTCAACGAAACAAGGCAAGCGGCGTGCCCCTTTGCGCATTTCGTGGAAAAAACGCGGGAGAAATTTGCCCGCGCGATTTGACTGATCATTTCTTTCGACCTACGTTTTCGGTGTCAAGCGGTACGAGGGTGTTCGCGAGTAGCCGCCGCAACGGCGAATCGCGAGGGCAGCTTCCTCATCAAGTACCTCTTCATCCTCGACAAGGGCAAACCCGTCGCGAGGCGGGGACGCAAAGCTATGGGCCCGGGAGTTTCTCCTCGGCTGCCAGGCTTCCGAAAGGATGAAAGATCACCAGGCGGTTAGGTTGTCGGCGACCCGTCCGCTGGCTCGATCCTTCCCCCACAGAGAGGAAAGAGGTTAATATGTCCGCGCCCGTGGGGCCCGGAACAGAAAGGGGATGTGCTATGCGCACATGCTATCAGTCTCTGGTCAGGTTTCTGCAAGCCGAAGACGGCCCGACCGCGGTTGAATATGCCGTAATGCTCGCCCTTATTGTCGTGGTGTGCATTGCTTCGATCACCGCTCTGGGCACCAATGCCAACAAGGTGTTCAACAACGTGGCTTTGAACACGTCCGTAGGGTCCTAGTTCTCAGATTACACCTGGTTACACCAAGGAGCAGAACGATGCGTCAGTGGATCATGAATTTCCTAAAGCGTGAAGACGGCCCAACGGCGGTTGAGTACGCCGTGATGTTGGCCCTCATTATCGTGGTGTGCATCGCGGCGATCACCGCGCTGGGCACCAACGCCAACAAGACGTTCTCGAGCGTGTCGAACACCATCGGCGGCACCGCCAGCTAGTGAATTCATGGCAGACGGCGGCGGGATTTCGGTTTCGCCGCCGTCGGCCTTAGGATTGTTTGCTTTTTGTCGGTCTCACTTACCTTCATCCATCCGAAAGGAACAGAGTCATGCGTAGTTTCGCAGAAAAAGTCGTCAACTTCCTCAAGCGGGAAGACGGCCCGACCGCCGTCGAGTACGCGGTCATGTTGGCCCTGATCATCGTGGTGTGCATCGCGGCGATCACTGCGCTGGGCACCAACGCCAACAAGACGTTCTCGAGCGTGTCGAACACCATCGGCGGCACCGCCAGCTAACTTTGCTTCGCTTGGTTCGCCGCCGCGTTCGTCGCCCGGAATGCGGCGGTGGGCCAGCGAAAGTTGTCCAACCGCAGGCTCAAGCCTGCGGCTACAAGCTTGCGTGGTAGCCGCTAGCTTCAGGTTGCGTCCAGCGACAAACTTGGGTGGAGGATGGCCGGACAGCGGTGTCCGGCGAAGTGGGGATGATCGCCGGGCTTGTCACGGGGACAGGTTCGTGCTGCTTCGAACGGAAGGGCCCAGACTCATCCGGCGAAGCGAACCAAGGGACACGGGTTTACAGAGAAAGGAAACCCAAGTCATGCGTAAGTTCATGGATCGCGTTGTTAATTTCCTCCAGCGTGAAGACGGCCCGACCGCGGTTGAGTATGCCGTGATGTTGGCCCTCATTATCGTGGTGTGCATCGCCGCGATCACCGCGCTGGGCACCAACGCCAACAAGACGTTCTCCAGCGTCTCGAACACCATCGGCGGCACGGCCAGCTAGTAAAGCGGTGCAGCCAATTGGCGGTCTGGGCATTGTGCCCTGGCCCGCAACGAGCCGCGGAGCTATGGGCTTCGCGGCTCGTTGTTTAAGTACATGTAAGCCCGCAGCTTAACGCTCCGGGAGTTCCCCCTTACCTGAGGTAGCGTCTGATGAGATTGTTGACCGTGGAGTATTGGCCGGTTCATGTGATTTGTGTGGGCATGATTGCGGCTGCCGTCATCGATTGGTGGAAGTACAAAGTGCCCAACAAGCTCACGTTTCCCCTCATTATCAGTGGTTGGTTACTGGGCCTGGCCAACAATTTCGGCCTGGGAGCGGGCGAAGGCGGCATCGGCGCCGCACTGGCCGGCACGTTTCTGGGCATGGGCCTGTTGTTGCCGGTCTACGCCATCGGCGGCATGGGCGCCGGAGACGTCAAGATGACCATGGGCTTCGGCTCCTGGATTGGTGCCTTTTTCGGCTTGGCCGAGGGCATGTGGATTATCGTGTACGCGTTTTGCGCCGGCACCATCGTCGGCGGCATTATCGCTTTGGGCATGATCATGGTGCGCGGCAATTACCGCCACAACGTGATGCATGTGCGTGAAATCGTAGGCGACATGTTCACTTCCACCGGGATTGGGGACGTCGCCGACAAGGCAAACAAACGCCGGCCGCGTTGGCACCGGTTGCCCTACGGCGTGCCGCTGTGCATTGGTTTTCTGGGCTGCCTGATTTTCCTGTACGGGCTGTAAGCTCTGTTCGCTGGAACGCTGCGAACACCCGAATCGGCTAAGTTGAAAGGTTACCCAGTATGCCAAGGACTGGTTAGGACACGCAAACTCGTTGCGTTCGATACGTTCGCTACATCTGTAAAAGTTGAAGTTACCCGCACGACCCGGTCGAATACTAATTCCGGGAAGCGGGCTTGTAATGCCGGCGGCGTGTTCGCCGGACTGGCGGCCCAGGCCGCCGCTAGTTCCCTTCCCAATCACCATGAGGTATGCATCATGAAACCCAAGACCCTTATTTTGATGGTGGTCGCGGTCGCGTGCGGGCTCGGCGCCAGCTACATGACCAGCCGCCTGCTTGCTGAACGGCAGCAAAGTGCCGAACAAGAAACCGTTACCGTGCTGGTCGCCAGAAAGAACATTGACCAAGGCCAGCCCCTGAAAAACTTTGACGATCTGTTGCAAGAGAAGGCGTACATCAAAGGCGAAGAGCCCAAGAACGCCATTACGAAAGTGGAAGAGCTCAAAAACAAGATGCTCAAGCGGTCGCTGCGTGCGGGCGATTTCATAACGCCGGAAGATTTGCATAGCGATAAAGACGCCGGCATTGCCTGGGCTTTGTCCAATGGATTTCGAGCTATTGGCATTCGGGTGAACATGGAAGCTTCCGCCGCGGGATTCGCCAGCTTACCGATGTCGCGAGTGGACATCATGCACACGATTCGTCGCGGCACGGACACGGATTCATTCGCCCATGTGCTCCTGCAAAATGTCTTGGTTTTGGCGGTGGACCAGCAGTCGAACGCCAACGGTCAGGGCCAGGCGATGCCCGGACACGTGGTAACCGTGGCTCTCAAGCCCGAAGACGTGCTCAAGGTGCAGCTGGCCAAAGAACTGGGACCGCTCAGTTTGGCCCTGCGAAAGTACGGCGACACGCAGATGAGCGACGCCATAAAAGTCAACGCCCAAGGCTTGTTGACGGGCACAGGCGCCAGGGTCGATGTCGAAGAGCATCCACCGGTCGAACTGCTTCCGCCGGTTGTCAAGAAAGAAGCGCCCAAGACGGAAGTCGTCACGCAGCCCAAGATTGAAGGGGTGGGGCCCCGGATCACAATTATCGAAGGCGATAAGTCGCGCATCGTGCAGTTTCCGGGAGCAAGCGGCAGCGGCACTGGCGTGACGCAAACGGAAGTGAATCCAGTGCGGCCGCCGACGCTACCGGCGCCGGCGCCCAAGAAAGAAGACAACAACTAACCCCAACACTAGGCGCCTAGCGCGCAGCGATTCACGGGTTAGGGACGTGAGAATCTGATGCGTGTTTGCCAAGGATGGTGAGGAGCCAAACGGGGGGACGGTTCCTTGGGGGACCCAGTAGCCCCAAGGGAGCGCGCCCCCGTTTGACCGCAGGCCCCACGCTCTTGCGTGGGGTGCTCCCCACGCGGAAGGTGGGGCCTGCGGCAAGCTTGCTTTTTGTGTAGGGTGGGGCCAACCCCCCACGCCTCTTCGTTTACAGGACTTGCGGTGGGTGCTTGCACCCGCCCTGCACATCTATCAGAGAGGTGAAAGGATGCACCGCACGAAGTTCGTGGCTCGTTTGCTTGGTTGGAGCTGCCTACTCGGCATGTTGCTCCAGGCCGCCGTCTCTTCCGTAGAGGCCCAGGCGCCAGATCAACTTCCCCAACTTCCTGGCTTCGTCCAGGAAAAACAGGAAAAAGAAGCAAAACAGGAACAGAAAAAGCCGGAGCAGCCTCCCAAGGAGGAAGGTCCGGCTGCGGAGGATGTTGTTCTCGTCGTGCCCATCGGCACCACCAAAACGGTGCAGATGAGCTCAAAGGAAGTCATCTCCGTCGTCAGCAATGAAAATCCCAAAGTCGCGCGCGTGCAGACGATTATCGAAAACCCGCGCGCGGTGCTCATCACCGGTTTGACTCCCGGCACCACGCGCGTCACACTCACCGACGCCAAGAAACGTTCCGAAAGCTTCGAAGTCCGCGTGCCCAGCGGCGAAGCCGAAAACCGCGAGCAAAAGCGCAAGGAACTGCTTGAGTACATACGCAAAGCGGTTCCGACCGCGGCGGTGGAAGTACTGCCCGCGCCGGGCGACACCACGATCCTGTCGGGCACCGTTTCTAACGCCGAAAGCGTCACGGTCATCATGGACCTGGCGCGCAGCATCTTCGGCGGCAATGTCGTCAACGCCCTGCGCATCGGCGGTGTGCAACAAGTTCAGCTCGAAGTTGTCGTCGCCGTCGTCAATCGCTCTGAAGTGCGCCGCATCGGCTTCACCTGGTTCGTCAACGGTAAAGACTCGTTCTTCGCCAGCGTATTGACTTCGCCTCTGAACCTGACCAACAGCATCACGCCAGGCATCGGCGCTGCCGCCGCCGCCGTGACGGGCAGCCCGAACCTGTTTTTCGGCACCGTCAACGATAGCAGCAGCTTTGCCGGCTTTTTGCAGGCCCTCAGGACTGAAGGCATCGCTAAAGTGCTGTCCGAGCCGAAAGTGACGACTCTGAGCGGCCGGCCCGCGTTTATCGTATCCGGTGGTGAAACGCCCATCCTGACCAGCTCCGGCCAAGGCGCTCCCAGCATTCAATACAAGCGCTTTGGCACCGTGGTCACGTTCTTGCCTATCGTGCTCGGCAACGGCAAGATCCACCTGGAAGTTCGCCCGGAATTGAGCCAAGTGAACAACGCCAACGGCATCAACATCCCGGGCCTCACGCCCACAATAGTACCCGGCTTCGATACTCGTTCGACCGAAGCCACTGTCGTGATGGAAGACGGCCAGACGATGGCGATCGGCGGTCTGATCCAGAATATCGTCAACGGCAACACCACGAAAGTGCCGATTCTGGGCGATTTGCCCATCATCGGCGCGGCCTTCCGAAACATGTCCTATGATGAACGGGAGGAAGAATTGCTTATCCTGGTCACGCCCCGATTGGTCGACGCCATGGCGTGCACCCAGCTGCCGAAATATTTCCCGGGCCGGGAAACGCGCAGTCCCGACGATTTTGAGCTATTCTTGGAAGGGATCCTGGAAGCTCCT
>JAKEFD010000082.1 GCA_022616245.1 Gemmataceae bacterium | reverse complement strand
GTCGCGTGCAGGCGGCCTTTGTCCAGCTTCCAAACCTCCGTCAACAACTCCCACGCCCACTGGATCGCTTCCTTCTTGAAGTAATCGCCGAAGGACCAGTTGCCGAGCATTTCGAAGAAGGTGTGGTGGTAGGTGTCCTTGCCGACGTCGTCGAGGTCGTTGTGCTTGCCGCCGGCGCGGATGCACTTCTGCGTGTTGGCGGCGCGCTGGTAGGGCCGCGTGCCGGTGCCCAGAAACACGTCCTTGAACTGGTTCATGCCGGCGTTGGTGAAGAGCAAGGTGTCGTCGCCGATCGGCACCACCGGCGAGGAGGGCACGAAGGTATGGCCATGCTTCTGGCAAAAGAAGTCGATGAACTGCTGCCGGATTTCGTTAGCGGACAACATCAGAATCCTCAAAAGATAATCCGTGTACGTATCCATATCCGTTTACGTTTCGCGCTCGCAGAGGACACGCCGCGGCGTGAGATTACTCGAGCGCGAAACGTAAACGGTGATTGCAACTATGAGTTCGGTTCCTTGTAACTTTGTTGAGCTTTTTGGAACACCTCGCGCAGCGGCACGTTTTGCTCCCGAGCCACGCGCGCGCAATCCTCATACTCCGGCGTGAACACGGGCGGCTTGCTCTCCAGCCAACCGAGCTTGCCCTTGATCGGCCCCCATGGCGTCGTCACCGTGGCTTCCTTGCGCAACAGCTTGCGGCGCTCGACGCGGTAACGGCGAATGCCGAAAGTCAATGTCTCGCGGAACAGGATTTCTTCCAGCGCCGCCAGCGCCGATTCGGGGGCGATCACGCTCAAGATTACGCCGGGCCGATTTTTCTTCATCTGAATCGGTGCGGTGAACACGTCGAGCGCGCCGGCCTCAAACAGCCGGTCCATGCAGTAGCCGACGATCTCGCCGGGCACGTCGTCGAGGTTGGTTTCGAGGACCCAAACACTGTCAGAGCCGCGCCCGTGAGGAAGCGGGGCGCCTTCACCGACTGCCGCAGATTGTCCGACGAACAATCTTAAGATGTTCGGCTGCTCGGAAAGTTCGCGCTGACCGGCGCCATGGCCGATGTGCTCGACCGTGAGGTCCGGGCTGTCGGTCCATTCTGTGACGACGCTGGTCAAGATCGCCGCGCCGGTGGGTGTGGTCAACTCGCTCTGGATGGAACTCGGCCGCAGCGGCACGCCTTTAAGCAGGGCGGCGGTCCCCGGTGTCGGGATCGGCATCAGGCCGTGGGCGCATTGCACCATCCCCACGCCGGTCGTGACGGAGCTGCTCGTGAATTTGTCTACTCCCAAGTGGTCCAAGCCGACGGCGCTGCCGGCGATGTCTGCGATGCTGTCCAAAGCTCCGACCTCGTGGAAATGCACTTTTTCGACGGCGATCCCGTGGGCCGCCGCTTCCGCCTCCGCCAGGCGGCGAAAGATCTTTTGCGCTAAGGCGCGCTGTTTGTCGGAAAGAGTGCCGCGCGCCAGCATTTCTTCGATATGGTGCAAATGCCGGTGCTTGTGCTCGTGCGGCGCTTCCACCGTGACCTTGGTCGCCGCAAAGCCGCCTTTGCGCACCTTTTCAACCTTCACAGTCACCGGCAAGCCAAGGGAAGCGATGCCGTCGCGGATGGCATCGGAAGAAACACCGGCGTCGATGAGCGCGCCCAACGTCATGTCGCCGCTGATGCCGCTGAAACAATCAAAGTGAGCTACGCGTGTCATAGTGTCGATTGTATCTGGTATGAGGTGAGTGGTGAGTAGTGAGTGGTGAGTGGTCAATCGGTGACAAAAGGCAACTCAGACGATAGAATTCACCCATTGAACCGCACTTTGGGGAGCTTTCATGAATCCTGCCTCCGCTTCCGTGAATCGGCGTCGATTCCTGCAAACCTCGGCGGCGGCCGGGGCGACGCTCTTGTCCCAGGTTCCGTTCGTGCACGCGGGCACCAGCGACACCATTCGCGTGGGCCTCATCGGCTGCGGCGGCCGCGGCACCGGGGCGGCGGCCAACGCCCTGCGCGCCGACCAGAACGTCCGCCTGACCGCGCTGGGCGACGCCTTTCGCGACCGGCTCGAATCCAGCCTGGCCCAGCTCCGCCGCGACGCCGCGCTGACGCCCAAAATCGACGTGCCGCGCGAACGGCAATTCGTCGGCTTCGACGCCTATCAGCAAGTGATCAATAGCGACGTGGACGTCGTGCTCTTGTGCTCGCCGCCGCACTTCCGCCCGGCCCACCTGCGCGCGGCCGTGCAAGCGAACAAGCACGTGTTCGCCGAGAAGCCGGTCGCGGTCGACGGTCCCGGCATCCGCGCTGTCCTCGCTACTTGCGAGGATGCCCGCCGCCGCCGTCTGTCCATCGTCTCCGGCCTGTGCTGGCGCTATCACAACGGCATGCGCGAGACCTTTCGCCGCATCCACGACGGCGCCCTGGGCGACATCGTCTCCTTGCAATGCAACTACAACACGGGCACGCTCTGGCATCGCAATCGCCAAGAGGGCTGGTCCGACATGGAATGGCAGATGCGCAACTGGCTTTACTTCACCTGGCTGTCCGGCGACTTCAACGTCGAGCAGCACGTGCACAGCATCGACAAGATGGGCTGGGCCATGCGCGACCAGTATCCCGTCTCCTGCTACGGGACCGGCGGCAGGCAAGTCCGCACGGGACCCGAGTTTGGCCATATCTACGATCACATGGCCGTCGTCTATGAATTTGCGAACGGCGTGAAGTGCTTCGCCATGTGTCGGCAAATGGCCGGTTGCGCCAATGAGGTGAAGGACTACGTTGTCGGCACGCGCGGCAAAGCCGACGTCATGGCCCATTCCATTAGCGGCGAGAATCCGTGGCGCTATGCCGCGGCCCGAGCCCGCGGCGACGATATGTATCAGCAAGAGCATAACGAATTGTTCGCGGCCATTCGCCGCAACGAGCCGATCAACAACGGCGAGTACATGGCCAAGAGTTCGCTCATGGCCATCATGGGACGGACGGCGTGCTACACGGGCCAGGTCGTGACCTGGGAGCAAGCGCTGAACTCGCGTGAAGACTTGACGCCGCCGCGCTACGAGTGGGGCGACCTTCCGGCGCCGCCGGTGGCCATGCCGGGGGTCGCGCGCGGGGCATAGGCTCTGGTCCTCATTAGGAAGGTGAGTGGCGCGAGGAATTGATTGCAAATTGAAAATTGCAAATTTCAAATTGCAAATTGATAGGCGCTCCGAAGTTGGGGATAGGTCGACGAGGTAGCCGCACGTTCACTCTGTCAATTTGAGATTTGCAATTTGCAATTTTCAATTTGAAATTGCTTTGCTGGAACGCGGAGAATGTGAAGAATGTCCGACCCTAGTCCCAAACCGCGCATCTTGATCGCCGAGGATCATCCCGAAAGCGTCGAGCTTCTGGAAGCGTATCTGGATGCGCTCGATTGCGAATTCGCCGTCGCCAAGGACGGCGAAGAGACGCTGCGCCAGGTGAACAACTTCAAGCCAGACGTGCTGCTCCTCGACGTGATGATGCCGAAGATCAGCGGTTTTGAAGTGTGCAAGCGGCTGAAGGCGGAGCCAGCCACTCAGGATATCGTCGTCTTGATGGTGACGGCTCTCGATCAGCACCACGATATCGACAAAGCGGTTGAAGCGGGCACGAACGATTTTCTGACCAAGCCCATCAACAAAAGAGAATTGCTGGTGCGGGTCAAATCCGCCCTCAAGAGCCGTCAGCAGAAGGGGCCGTTGGAGCAAACCCTGGCGTATATCGAAGGGGTTCAAGCAGGCTGCAAGTAGTTAATAGTCCCTCGCTCGCGCGTCGGGCTGGTGTTAACAGTCCCTCGCTTGCGCGTCGGGCTAGTGTTAACAATCCTCGCTCGCGCGTCGGGCTGGTTTTAACATTTTCATGACTTTTGCCCGAACCTTTTTCCGCGCGGTTGCATCCACCTAAATCAAAAGCAGTTGTCCGGCCAGGAGACAATGATGCAAGCCACGCCGCGCATGGAAGATACGACAACGCCGGGCGGCTGGAGAGAAATGTGGCGCTTGGCCTGGCCGCTCATCGTATCCAATAGTTTCTTCACGCTGCAAATCACGATTGACCGGGTCATGCTGGGCCGGCTCGATGCCGAAAGCGTCGGGGCGGCGATGGCGGCGGCGGTGTTTTTCTGGACGCCGATGATCCTCGGCCAGGCCACCGCCGGCTACGCGATGACCTTCGTCGCGCAGTACTTCGGCGCGGGCCGACTCCACCGTATCGGTCCCGCCGTCTGGCAGGCCTTCTACTTCAGCTTCTTCGCCGGTTTGCTCTTTCTTCTTCCGGTGCCTTTCGCGGCGGACATCATCTCTTGGGCCGGCCATTCGGATAAGATGCAGGCGCTGGAAACGCCGTACATTCGCTGTTTGTGTTTTTCGGCCATGCCGACGATGCTGACGGCCGCCGCCAGCAGCTTTTTCACCGGGCGGGGCGACAGCCGTACCGTTATGTGGATCAACGGCGTCGGCTTGGTCACCAATGCGTTCTTCAATTATGTGTGGATTTACGGCAACCTTGGCTTTCCCGCAATGGGCATTGAAGGCGCTGGTTGGGCGACCGTGCTTGGCAACTGGGCGTCCGCAGTCACTGCCTTCGCTCTGATGGCGCGGCGCCGCTATCGCGCGGAGTTCGCGACGCTGTCCGGCTGGCGCTTCGAAGGGTTGCTATTCCGGCGGCTCTTGCGCTTCGGTTTGCCCAGCGGCTTGCAGTGGGCCTTCGATTGCTTCGCCTTCGCCCTCTTCCTCGTGGTCATCGGCCAAATGGGTGACGTGGAATTGGCCGCGACTAGCATCACATTCTCGCTCAACATGCTCGCGTTCATTCCCATGCTCGGCATCGGCCAGGCTGTGACCGTGCTCGTCGGACAGCGACTTGGTGAAAATGATCCTGACCTGGCGGCGCGGTCGACGCGCACGGGTTTCCAAATGGCCTGGCTGTACATGACGGCGGTCTCCGCCACGTACCTATTTTGTCCCGGCCTGTATTTGCTCATTTTCCAAACGGAAGCGAACACCGCGAATTGGGCGTCGCTGGAAGTGCTCATACCGGTGCTGTTGCGCTTCGTGGCGGTGTATTCGCTCTTCGACAGCATGAACCTCATTTATTCGTTCGCGCTCAAGGGCGCCGGCGACACGCGTTTCGTCACGCTCGTGGCCCTGACCCTGTCCTGGCCGATCATGGTGCTGCCGACCTTCGCGGCCCGCGCATACGGCTGGGGCCTGGAGGCGGCCTGGTGCTTCGCGAGCGCCTACATCATCCTTCAAGCGTTCTTGTTCTTCTGGCGCTTCAAGGGAGGCAAGTGGCGCAGCATGCGCGTAATCGAGCCGGTCGTCGTGGAAACGACAGCGGCGGAAGAGCCAGCACCCATGCCGGCCGCCGCCACGGCGGACTGATTACCCGAAGCGCCCCGTCTCGTCAGGCCCGGTTTCTTGCCTAGTTGACTCTTGCGCCTCTTCCAAATGTTCCGCATCTGCCGGCGCTTCGACTCCGGACTATCGTGCATTCCTAGAAAAAACCCGCTTTTGGTTGTCTCGCGCTCAACCGAAACTCGAATAATGTCACTGCCTGGCCAGTTTCTCTGGCGGCAGGATGCCCTGGGCGGAACGCTTTCTCGCAGCGTCTCCTCGGACGGGATCAATACCCCAAGCCCCGAGCATCCCATGTCGCAACGCACTCTCGGCTACAAGCCGTCGCTGTCGCTTTTGGAAGATCGGGTCCTGCCGGCCGCTTCGCTGTCGGCCACGCTGTTTGCCAACGGCGTCTTGCGCGTGCTCGGCACCGACAACGCCGACATCATTCGCGTCACGCAAAACAGCAGCAACCAGATCGCCGTGCAAGGCGTGAGCATCAACGTGAACGGCGCGCTGCAAGCCAGCGTGTCCGCGGCGGCCGTGGCCAGCGTCGAGGTCTACGCCCGCGCCGGCAACGACAATGTCAGCGTCGAAACGCTCGACAAGCTCGCCAAGATCTGGGGCGAAGCAGGCAACGACATGCTCATCGGCGGCAAGTCGCACGATTACCTCTACGGCGGCAACGGCGACGACACGCTCTATGGCCGCAATGGCGCCGACAAGCTCTACGGCGAAGCGGGCAACGACAAGCTGTTCGGCGAGTACGGCGCTGACTTTCTGTCGGGCGGGCCGGGCCGCGATCAATTCACGGGCGGACCGAGCGGCTCCATCGGGCTCAACTACGAAAACTTCGACTTGTATCGCGATGAATTCGACCTGAGCAAGCCCATTTACGATACCGCCTCGCCGCTCGACATCATGCAGGGCGAAGCGAACAACTGTCAGACGCTGGCGGCACTGGGAACCATCGCGGACCAGAAAGGTGCGGCCTGGGTTCGCGATCATATCCGCCATCTCGGCGGCAGTCAGTTTCAGGTTTACTTCGAAGGCGAACAGCGCTGGGTGAACGTCACATTCGACGGGACCTGGTCCGACAACGACGCCCAGCCAAGCGCCCAAAACCGCTTCGACCCCACGGGAACCGTGGATCATCCCGAGTTCTGGGCCCTGCTCATGAATCGCGCCCGCATGGTCAGCTTCGGCATCAATGTCTGGGCCCACTACACCACGGCCCGCTGGGACGAGATCAACATCCAGAGCGGCTTCCGACTCAAGTCCGCGACCAACGCGCTTTGGCAATTCACCGGCAAACTGTCTTCATTCACCGAGATTCCGCAGGCGACCTTTAGCCAATTGCAACTGGCACTTAACGCCGGCAAATTCGTGATGGCCAACAGCTTCCGATCTGGCACCAATGCTCTGGGCATAAATCCCAGTCACAGCTACGCGGTCACCAACGCCTTCACCGTCGACGGTGTCGGTTACGTCGAAGTCTACAATCCCTGGGGATTCGACCGCCTCGGCGGCACCATCGACAAAGCGCCGGGCCAGATCCCGCTCGCCGACGGCTACATCACACTGCCGTTCAGCGAGTTCAACAAACCCTCGAACTTCTCCTTCGTGTTCGTCGCCTGAGCGGAGTGGAGAGTCGAGCGCGGAGAGTGAAGAGTGGAGCGCGGAGAGTGAAGCGTAACTAGAAACTGCCGAAGGTGGGACTTGAACCCACACCCACTTGCGTGGACCGGATTTTGAGTGTGGTTCGGCCCCTCGCCTCAACTCCAAGGATACCACGAGGTTTCGACTTCAAATCCTTGCGCGCGTGAGCTTTGCATCATGCCGCCGTGTAGCATCGTGTCGCAAATCTATTATATCCCTGAGCGCAAAATGGAGGCAAAGAATGGTACCACCGGCTACCTTGAATTCGGACATTGCGCCTACTTCATAAAGGGATCCACGAGTCCTCGCAACGCTTGTCGAGCCCGATGCAAGCGGGTTTTGACAGCGCCATGCGAAAGCCCAAGAATCGCGGCGGTTTGTTCTGTATCCAGTTGCTCGATGTCACGCAGTAGCAACACAGTGCGGTAGTCATCGGGAAGCTGGTCAATGCATGCGCGAACTTGGGCTCTGGATTCTTCACTTACCAGGCTGTCGTAGGCGCTTTCCGACCACGGCGCCACCGGATGAGCGTGGTGGCCACTTGTGTCGAAGGTCGGCAAGAGGTCTTCGATGGAGCAGGTTCGCCGACGCGCATTCGAGCGGAGCTTCATGAGGCAGCCATTGACGATAATGCGGTGCAGCCAAGTTGCCAGCGCGGAATTGCCCTCGAACGCGGGCAGGGCTCTGAACGCCGCTAGAAAGGCATCTTGAACGGCGTCGGCCGCGTCGTCTTCGTTGTGAAGGAAGCGGCGCGCCAGCGTTAGCATTCGGCCTCCGTATTGGCGAACGAAAATGGCGTAGGCCTCCTCGTCGCCGGCGCGAAGCCGGGTTACCAGGTCAGCCTCAACTGTTGTCGTGATGGTGCTCATGGCTTCTCCACGTGCAAAAGGGCCGCAATGTATCCGGAACAGGCGGTGAGGGTGGCACCGCCGTGAATCAGCTTGGACAAGATTTGAATGCCCATGGCATCAGCGAAGGTGAGGGCGCCCAGATCCAGTTTGATGGCAGTGGGCCGGCCCGAGGAACCGTTGATCGAGCGTTCAAGTTCGTCGACCCACGGCGCCAGCAGCTTGCCTTCGAGCTTGAGCAAGACAGCCGAATTGCCAGTTGAATGTGCGGTAATTCTGAGCATCGCTTAGCGTCTCCTGCGAACGCAAGACGCCATAAGCGAGTGATGTACCAATCACACGAGGCAGCGAGAGAATCTCCTCAAGTCGTGTCCGAATAATGAATTGTGAAGTTCCTTCTCAAGCGTTGCCATGCCACGATATTTCGGACCGATCAGGTTCGTCCACGGGATCTCGTGGGGCCACGAAATATCGTGGAAGCCTGAAGCTGGGGTCGAGTACAATCGACCACTGCGAGCCGTGTCGACTTGGTGTGAAGGTCGCGCATGAACCCTACTGCAACTACTCTTGAATCAACCTCAAACTTAGAACTGGCTGCCCTGCGGGCAATCGTTGAGGGGACTGCACAAAACACCGGGGAAGAATTCTTTCGCGCACTCGTTCGTCACCTGGCTGACGCGCTTGGAGTTCAGAATGCCCTGGTCGCTGAATTCGCTTCTTCCGAGACGCGTGTGCGGACGCTAGCTTGGTGGAAGATGGATCGGCTAGCGCCCAACATCGAATACGATCTGGCAGGGACCCCGTGCGAAGATGTTGTCCGGGGAAAACTCTGCCATCATCCAGCCGGTGTCGCCCGAAAATTCCCAACGGACGCGGTCTTGGTGGAAATGGGGATCGAAAGCTACCTGGGCGTCCCCTTGATCGCTCCGGACGGCCGGCATTTGGGTCATCTATGTATCTTCGATCCGCGCCCGATGCCGGAGGAGCCACGCAACCTGCTCATCTTCCGGATCTTCGCGGCCCGAGCGACGGCGGAATTGGCGCGCCTGCGATTGGAACAGGAACATGCCGCCAGCGAGCAGCGTTTTCGCGATCTTTATGAGGAAGCGCCCATCGCCTATGTCAAAGAAGACCTCGAATCGCGCTTCATCAGCGCCAATCGGGCGGCCATGCGGATTCTGGGCATTACGCCCGAGCAAGTTCCCGGGACCGTCGGCATGTCGTTCATCCCGGATACGCCTGACGCCCAGCGTCGCGTCAAGGAAGCGTTTGCTTCGGTGGGGCGGGGCACGGATACCAGCGGCGTCGTTCTCGAACTGCGCCGCCAGGACAACGGCAAACCGATCTGGATCCAGTGGTGGTCGAAGCCCGAGCCCGACGGCAAGTACACCCGGACGATGTTCGTGGACATCACCGACCGTGTGCTCATGGAGCAGGAAAAAGCCCGGCTCACCGCCCAGAACATCTACCTCCAGGAAGAAATCAAGTCGGTTCACAATTTCGAGGAGATCGTCGGCCAAAGCCCGGCCCTGTTGGACGTGATCGAGAAAGTCAATCGTGTCGCCAAGACTGACGCCTCGGTGCTCATCACCGGAGAGACCGGCACGGGAAAGGAACTGTTCGCCCGTGCGGTTCATTCCGCCAGCGCTCGCCACGACAAGCCGCTGATCAAGCTCAATTGCGCGGCCCTGCCGGCGAGTCTGGTCGAATCTGAACTGTTTGGCCACGAAAAAGGGGCGTTTTCCGGTGCCATCCAGCGCCGCATCGGGCGTTTCGAGCTAGCGCAGGGAGGAACGATCTTCCTGGATGAGATCGGGGAGGTGCCGCCGGACGTTCAGGTGAAGCTGCTGCGCGTGTTGCAGGAACGAGAATTCGAGCGCGTCGGCGGATCGGAGCCGATCAAGATCGATGTCCGCGTCATTGCCGCGACCAACCGGGACCTCGCGAGAGCGATACGCAATGGCAAGTTTCGTGAAGACTTGTTCTATCGCCTGAACGTGTTTCCGATCGCGCTGCCGCCGTTGCGCGACCGGACCGGCGATTTACCGCTCTTGGTGCAGTTTCTGGTCGCCAAGTTTGGTGCCCGCGTTGGCCGCGTCATCGAGGCCATCGAAAAAGCCACGATGGAGCGACTTGAGAGCTACCGCTGGCCGGGCAACATCCGTGAGTTGGAAAACATCCTCGAACGAGCAATCATCTTGACCAATGGACCGACCCTAGTGATCGATCCCGAGGTGTTCGGCTCGTCAGGGAGGGACGGTTCAGCCGGGACAAGTCCGACGGTCGCAGCCGGCGGAGCTGAAATTCCAGCCGAAAGCGGCGCGGTCGCCGCACGACCCTCCGAAAGCCTGGACTCGATCGAACGTAACCACATCCTGGCCGTGCTGAGCCAAACGGATTGGGTCATCGACGGTCCCCGGGGCGCGGCCAAGATTCTCGACCTGCATCCCAATACGCTTCGCAGCCGGATGAAGAAGCTGGCAATCAAGCGCGGCGCGCGCGCGACCTGAGCCAAGGTAGCTGCCGCCAGCGAAACAAGAGCACGATCATGACGCCAAAGGCGACCGTCAATGCCAAGGCGAATAGCAAGCCGCCATCGCTCTGGCCGGTAGTTGGATCGGTGATTTGAATGCCCAGGGAGGTCAGGTGCGTGAAGATCGCTCCGCCGATGACGGCAAGCGACAAGGCCGCTCCAACTGCCGCCGTTCTCGGTATCAGCAGGAGCACAACGCAAACCAACTCGATCAGTCCGACAGCAGTGGCAGCGAGCCGGCCGCCGCGGTCGCCGAAGATGATCTGCGTTTCCGGAGCGTACGTGAACTTGAAGAACAGGGTCTGGGCCAGAATGCCGGCCACGATGATCTGGGCGGCCCAGGGAATCACTATGGCGGCGACCCCGGTTTGACAGCCAGAGGGGCGTGATTTGGTTCCCATTTCCAGAGGTTTGATCTGCTGCAGCATTGTGCTTGCTCCATTGAAGACTCAGTAGGACGGTCCTCGGTAGTTCAATGCCGCACCAAAGTGCGGGTTACGGCTCAACGTCGCCGGATGTTCTCGGGCGAGACCTTGAGGACGAGCACATCGTCATGTTGTTCCGCGCGGCCCGAAAGTTCTACCTGGTCTCCGACAAAGGGATAGACGGCATCATTGGCCACGGCGCCCTCGGGCGTGACCAATAGGTAGAAGGTTTCCCGTTTGGCAGCGTCGCGGGTCACCAGCATCGGCGGGATGCCACCGGCGATGCAGCGCATGGCGCAGGCTTTGTGCGTTTTGCCTCCGCCGGGTTTCATGGCGCCCAGGTAGCATTTGGGATCGATGACTTCGCCGCGAAGGGTGATGGATTCCGCAAGTAGCTTCGGTGAGGACCAACCCAGGAAAGGCAGCCACGATGCTTCCTCCTGGGTCAGGATTCGCAGCGACTGTTCGCCTTCTTCAAACGCCAGCATCCAACGATCATCGCGGTGCAAGATAGTGCCTCTGACTTCGACCCGGACGCCTTCCTCACTGCCCTGCACAAGTGCGGACACGCGCGGCAAGGCGCCAAACTTGCCATCTTCGACCAGCAGAAACGTGCGGGGCGCATCGCCCGGGTTGTCTCCGGCGACGCGAAGCATGGCGTAAGGCTTGGTGATGGCGACGCCGCGCAAGGTCACGATTTTGGTATCGTCCCAATGACCGTTGCCAGGATCGCGCTGGAAGAACGCCAACGCCCCTGCCACGACGCCGCCGATTGCCACCAGGGCCAGCACCATTGGCTTTAAGAAGCGGACATAGCCTTGGGGCGTCTGCAGCCAGCCGACGAAAAACTCGTCATTTCTTGTCTTAGGCGACATGCGCTTCCTCCTCGATAAGAGCCGGCTCGACTGGAGTGCCGGGAGGTAGGGGGTGCGGATTTACCTGCACGCGGCTGTCCGCAACTCGCACACGATACGTGGCGATCCGTTCCTGAAACGGCGGCGGCGATTGCCCATCGTGCGGACGATACTCCCAGCCATGCCATGGACAGGTGATGCAACCGTCCACGATTTTGCCTTCGCCGAGCGGGCCACGCTGATGGGCGCAGACATTGGTGACGGCGGAAATCTTGCCGTCGTAGC
>JAKEFD010000081.1 GCA_022616245.1 Gemmataceae bacterium | reverse complement strand
GCTTCGTTCCACCTGGCCCATCAGAATGAAAGCGCGCCCCTGGCCCTCACCGGCGCGCCCGTGCGCGTGCCGTCGATTACTTCGCTAAACGATTTTCAACTGCGAGTAGAGGCCGCGGGCAACGCCGATCGCCGCGCCCAGGTGCGCGTGATCGAAGACAGCTCTAATCCCGGATCGCAACCCAGCCTCCTGGATTTCGTCCAGCGCACCGCCGTCAACACTTACCAGAGCAGCCGGCGCTTGCAGGAAGTTGGCCGGACCTACGAGCCGCGCGTGCCCTATCCCGCGACGGAACTCGGCAACCACCTCAGGCTGGCGGCGCAGCTCATCGACGGCGGCTTGGGCGCGCGCCTCTTTTATGTCACGCTCGACGGCTTCGACACCCACGCCGGCCAGGCGCCCTTGCACGCCGACCTCGTGCGCACCCTGTCCGACGCGACAAGCGCTTTCTTCCGCGACCTGGCGGCGCGCGGCCATCGCGACCGCGTCATGATCATGACCTTCTCGGAGTTCGGCCGCCGCGCCGGCGAAAACGGCAGCCGCGGCACCGACCACGGCTCCGGCGCCCCCATGTTTCTCATCGGCGGCCGGGTCAAATCCGGCGTCGTCGGCGCTCACCCCAGCCTCACCGAACTCGACGACGGCAACCTCCGCCACCACACCGACTTCCGCAATGTCTACGCCGCCGTCCTGGACGGCTGGCTCGGCGTCCCCAGCCGCCAGGTGCTCGGGCCGGGTTTCACGGCGACGGATGTGCTACGGAGCTAGTTCCGGTTTTCATGACAACTTCGCGCGACCAATTCTTTGCCGTAACTGCCTGCTGCCACGGAAAGTTACAGGATAGGTCGCGCGACACACCCACACCCCCCCTTCCGTGCATGCATTCGATGCGTTGCATTCCAACCCAGGGAGCCGAGGTGCAATCCATTTTGGGCACCACGCAAGCTAGTCCTTTTGGAGTCTCAACTTGCGCCGAAGCACCGCATTCGGCGCGATGTGCAATCCATTTCCGAATCTGAATCTCATTTATCGATGCGCTCCCATTCCAGATTGAGCGTCCGCGCATGAACGACAACCTTAACGCGAAACTTGAGCGCTCGTTCGCCGATTTCGGTATCGACGAAGCCGGAATATTCCCTGCCGCCGACGTGAACCAGATTAATCTTGCGAATTGCCGCATTCTTTAGCTCGGGCTGCCACTGCCATTGTTTCAAGAGCATGGGCCAGACTTCGCGGGCAAGCTCTCGGGGATCAGGGCCTTGCAGCAGCTTGGAGATAAGCATCCGCGCGATGCTATACTAAACTGCAACAGTTTCTTGACAAAAACCAGCTCCAATCCTATTGTGGCAGCCCGAATCGAGAGTGAGACAAAACATGGCTAGCGATATTGACTTCGAGATTGACCGGCATACGGCAAGCGGCGTTCAGTCGGTTGCGGAAAATTGGAAGGCATTGATGGAGCGTCATGAGGAAGCCATGACCGTGCTCGACATCGAGGCAATGATGGACAGCGCATCGGGGTTCCCGGAAAAGGCCAAACAAGTGTACGACCTTGCGTTCAAGCGCATGAGCGCCAACGAGGTCGAGGACTATGAACACGAAGGCAGCAGAGTCCGAAGGTTCCTGAGCACCGTCGTCTATGCCATGAATGCAGTGTGCGAATGCATCCGATTAGCGGAAAAGGCTGGGTACAACATCAAGCAGACCGAGAGATTTCAAAGCGACACGCGTCGCGTTTTTGAAATGATGGAGAAGTTTCAAAAAATATGGCCGTGGATCAATGAGAATCTGCTTTTGGATTCAACGAGAGAAGACAGCCAAAACCGCACCGTCAGGGACATCTTGAATGGACTACGAAATCGAAGTTCCGCCAAAGGTTGAAGAAAGTTCAATTCCTGGAACTTCCCTGCGTACCTTTACGAATCCATGCAACGGCGCATGACACCGGTCTTGCTACTTCAAATACCGGTTCACGATATTCTCAAGCATCTCCTGCCGTCCCGACACGTTCGCCGCCGGGTTGCCCTTTTCGAGCATGTAGCGCTCCAGATCCTCGAACTTCACCTTGCCGGCTTCGATGTCCTTGCCAATGCCGCTGTCCCAGGACGCATACCTTTGTTTCACGAAGTCCTTCAACACGCCGTCGGCGCGGATTTTCGCCGCCAGCTTAAGGCCGAGCGCGAAGGCGTCCATGCCGCCAATGTGGGCGTGGAACAGATCGACCGGCTCGAAACTCTCGCGGCGGACCTTGGCGTCGAAATTCACGCCGCCCGGCGCTAAGCCGCCTTGCCCCAGGATGACCAGCATACACTGCGTGGTGAGGTAATAGTCCGTTGGAAACTGGTCCGTGTCCCAGCCCAGAAGCAAGTCGCCGCGGTTGGCGTCGATGGAACCGAGCAGGCCGCATTGCGACGCGTAGGCCAGTTCGTGCATCATGGTGTGGCCGGCGAGCGTCGCGTGGTTGGTCTCGATGTTGAGCTTGAAGTGCTCGGCCAGGCCGTAGCCGCGCAAGAAGGCGATCACATTGGCGGCGTCGAAATCATATTGGTGGACGGTCGGTTCCTTGGGCTTGGGCTCGATGAGGAATTGGCCGCCAAAGCCGATCTTCTTCTTGTACTCGACGGCAAGGTGAAAGAACTTGGCGAGGTGATCGAGCTCGCGTTTAAGGTCGGTGTTGTAGAGATTCGAGTAACCTTCACGGCCGCCCCAGAAGACGTAGTTCTCGCCGCCCAGTTCCTTGGTCACTTCCAGGCACTTCTTCACCTGGGCCGCCGCGTAGGCGAACACGTCGGCGTTGCAGCTCGTGGCCGCCCCGTGCACGAAGCGCGGGTTGCTGAACAGGTTCGCGGTGCCCCAGAGGAGCTTGATGCCGGTGCGCTCTTGCTCTTCCTTCAGCACCTTGACGATCTTGTCGAAGTTGGCGTTGGTCTCGCGCAGGTTCTTGCCTTCGGGGGCAACGTCGCGGTCGTGGAAGCAATAGTAGGGAGCGCCGAGCTTGTCGATGAACTCGAAGGCGACGCGGACCCGCTTCTGGGCCATCTCCACGGAGTCGGTGCCGTCTTCCCAGGGGCGGACGGCGCAGCCCGGGCCGAACGGGTCGCCGCCCATGCCGCGGAAAGTGTGCCAATAGCAGACGGCGAAGCGCAAGTGCTCTTTCATCGACTTGCCTTCGATCTTTTCGTCGGCGTTGTAATGGCGGAAGCTGAGCGGGTTTTTGGAATCGGGACCTTCGTACTTGATTGCGGCGACGTCGGGAAAGTAGGGCATTGGCGACACCTGGCAAGTGGAATGAAAGAAAAGACGCGTGAATAGAATACGGGGCAGCGCGTCGAATGTCAAAAAACCACCGGGTACCGGCTCATGAGCGCTAGGGCGCCCAACGCTGGTCTTCGGGCGGCTCGGGATACTTTTCGCGAAAAGCGCGAAACGTTTCGCCGCGCAAGATTGGGCCCAAGTCCGGATCGCGATAGCAGTCTGCCACGAATGGGTCGCGCGGCGCGAGCTGGTCCATGGCGGTCAGGGTTGCCTGAGCGTCGCCCGAGGCAGCATGTGCGAAGACGAACAGCAGCCGATTGCCAGAGCGGTTTTTCAAGACGCGTTCGGCCGCGCGCACTGCTTCCTCGGTCCTTTCCGTCATGGCCAAGGCGCGCACCCAGTAGTTGTCGAATTTCCATTTGAGGCGCTGCTGAGAAAACACGCCGTTCTTGTGTTCGCTCAAATGCCGTCTGGCGCCGTCATAGTCTTTCTTGAGCCAAAGCGCGTCCACCTCCCAGGCGAGGAGGTTGCCGTCCTGGGGATGGTCCTTCTTGCGAGCGGCAATAAGCGCATCCAGCTCCTTGGCATTCTTTTCCTCCAGGCACATATGCGCGAGCTCTTCGAAATGCCGCAACGATGGGCCGAGCTCGAAATAGGTTGAGACAGTCTTGCCGGCTTTGACCCGCGCCCGATGGATGCATTGGCGCGGACGCCAATCCTCATTCTTGGGCGCCAGGGCGAGGGCCAGGACCAGGTGTTTTTCGGCCTCACTCGTCTGGCCGCGCAATAGATGCATTTCGCCTTGATTGAGGCGCAGCCAATACTCATCAGGATCGCTCAGCGCGTCCGGTTGCGGTTTTCGCGCAGGCGCCTCACGGCGGTGTTCGTCCATGAGATCTTGCAAGGCATCGGCTTCCTTCTTCATAACCAGGACGCGGGCCAGCGCTTCGAAGGCGGCGGATTTGTCTTGCGCGGCGCGAAAACCCGCCAGGCCTTGTCCTGTGTTCCAGGCGTCGAGGGCAATGTCGGCGCTATAGAAGGCGCGCGTATGCGGGTTCGCTTGTTTGGAGCATGCCTTTTTTAAGAGTGCGGCCGCTTGGGCGGGTTGCTTCGAGAGCATTTTGGCCCGCGCTGAGTAATAGTCTATCTCGGCAGCTTCGGACGCCCTTGCTAGCGCTTCGGGCGCGTTGTCCCTCGCTTGCGCGTCGGGCTTGTGTTGCACGTCGGGCTGGTGCTGGGCGCGGTGGGTCTTGACGAGCGCGTCCAAGTCCGCGCCGCTCTTGTCCAGGCACATGAGGTCGGCGAGCTGCAGGAAAACGTCATGGCTCGAGCCGGCTTCGGCATAGGCGTCCAGGCCGCGTCCCGCCTTGTACTTAACGAATACAATGGACTGTCGAATGCCGGCACGCTTCGCCGCCTCAGCCTTCTTCCAAGCCTGTTCCAATTCGCTCAGTGCTTTGTCCCAGGCTTTGTCCGTGCTGTGCATTTCCGCGCGGTACTGATGCACAGTCCAATCGTCCGGCTGTTTCTTATGATGGGCATCCAGAAGCTCATGGAAGTCCTTTTGGCTGCCTGCTTCCAAGAGATCGCCGGCAAGCAATTCAAAGGCTTTCTTGCCATCGGGAGCGGCCAGATAACCTTCGACGGCCCGGCCCGCGTCGAGCATGTCGAGGAGGAAATCCGATACGAAGCGATCCTTGCGATCCTGTGCCAGCGGCTGGCTCAAGGCTTTTTGGAACTGGGCCAAGGCATCCACCGGCTGGTCGCGCTTAAGGTGCAGCCGAATCCGGTGGCGGTGCAGTTCCAGGTCGTCGCCGGCTTTCTTGGCGTGGGCGTTTAGAAGCGCTTCCAAGAGGTCGAGCTTGTCGTCCAGGTAGCAGAGAGTGGCCAGTTGATCGAAGGTTTCGTTGCGCGGCCCGATCGTCGCATACGCGGACACGACCTGGCCCAGGTGGTAGCGGGCCAGGACGCGGCTGGCGCGGAACCTGGCGAGCGTCGGCGCGTCGGGTTTCTTCTCGAGCGCAAGCGCAAACGTCTTGTCCGCCTGCGCGAAGTCACCGTCGCGGAGCAGCGTCTCGGCCTCGAAAAGGCGTAGCAGTGGATCGTCGGGGAAATCGCGGGCGTAGAGCTTCAGCAAGCGCGGCAAGTCGTCGTCATAGAGGAAGCGCAACTCCTCGGCGAAGACCCGAAACGCCTCGCGCGGATTCGGCAGGGCGCTATACGCTTCGACGGCCTTGCCGGCTTCAACCATGGCCTTGGCGTAGCTCTGCAGGTATTGCTGGCGCAGCAACAGATCGACTTGGCGGCTAAGGGCGGCGATGAACAGGGGCTTTGCCTCGCCCGCTTTGCCCGACCAGGTCTTGGCGAGCGCCAAGGAATAATCGACGGCCGGTTCCTTGGGATCGAGTTTGCGCATGGCGAGCGCCAGTTGCTCGAGCGCCTCGGCGTCTTGCGCCCTGATGCAATCCCCCGCCAGAGTCTGAAAATGCTCGCGCGGCTGGGACATCTTGGCGAAACGCCGGCCCAGGTCGTCTTTATTGTCCTTTGGGCCCAGGGAATGCAACAAGCGCAGAAACGAGTCGAGTTGATTGGGATCGTAGTCGAGCGCCTTGCGAAAGGCGGCCGCGGCTTCCGGAAGACGCAACTGGCCAAGATACGCCTCGCCGAACTGATGGCAGACCGCCGCATCGTCGCCCAAAAACGCCTCATAGGCGCGCAGATGCCCGAGCGCCTTGTCCCACTGTTCGCTCATGTTGAAAGCGACGCCTTTGAAGAGATCCAATCCTGGTATATCTGGATGCCGTTGGTGCGCCTTGGCCCATTCGTCCAGGGCGGCTTCCGGTTGGCCGCGCTGCAAGTGGATCGCGCCCAGCACGAGGTGACGCGCGGACTGCAACTTCTTGGGCAGCTCGATGAAAGCAATCTCCTGCAACTTTTGCTCTGCTTTATCGGCATCCTGATGCAAGGAGCGCATCGCGTCATGGATCGCAGCAATGGCGCGATTCCGTTCGCGCGTGGTGCCAGAACCCAGCGCGGAAAAAACAGCGACAAGTTCGGAAGTCCGCATGCCCAGCGGCACATTCTCGAAGTCAAAGACCTTCCACGTCCCCACGCGCTTGCTGACCCACCAACGCAGCTTGAAGACTTCGCCGTTATTGTTCTTGTGCTGCAAAACAACGACAGCCTCGTTGCCTTGCAGTTTCTTCAGGTGTTTGACCTCGTAGTCGCTCCATGACAAGTCCGGCGCTTGCTCTTTGAGCGCGCGGCCTAATGCTAAGGACGTGACCGCAGCCACAAAGCTCGCTCGCTCCTTTGAACCATCTTCGGACGGAATCCCCAGCGCCGCCAATTCGTCGAACATGCGATCGAGATCGAAATGATCGGCAATGTGGTCTTCGTTGGCCGCCGACAAGACCTTGCCCAAACCTTCGAAGAGCGGCTTGACCTCGGCGACGATTTCCGCCTCGGTGAGCGGCTCTTGCTTCAGAAACGCCGCCATGATCTCTTGGCGGCGTTGCTCGTCGTTCACCTGGTGCGGGGCGTCCGGATCGGTTTGCTCTTGCCAGGGCCGCACCACGAAGAGGACAGCCAACGCCAGCACCAGCGCGACGGCGAGCAGCACCAGCAGCGGCCCGCGTTTTTTTGTGCGGGATGTCTCCACAGGCGCGCGCTCGGCATCCACGGTTCTAAGCACCTTCCTTCACCGCTTTGATGAGCGCGTGCCGGAAATGGCGCACGTCCACAAAGCGTTGCTCGGGGTTGCGCGACAAGGCCTTGTGAATGACGGCGGCGAGCGCGTCCGAAATGCCGTCGCGGCGGCTCTGGATCGGCACCGGCTTCTGCTCGAGTATGATCGAAAACTGGTGATGAATCTCGCGCGGCAAATCGAACACGAACTTGCCGGTGAGCAAGGCGTAGAGCGTGGCGGCGGCGGAATACTGGTCGGCAGGTGGCTCGGCGCCGCGGTAATTGGTGATCTGCTCGGGAGGCATGAACGCCGCCGTGCCGCCGATGTCGCCCGTGATGGTCAGACCGGAAATCTGCGACGCTTGATAGACGCGCGCCAGGCCGAAGTCCGCGAGCTTGGCGATTTCCTTGCCGCCCTGTTCGGTGACCAGCAGGTTGGAAGGCTTCAGATCGCGGTGCACGAACTTCTTCTTGTGGGCGTATTCGAGCGCGGACAGGATCTGGCACAAAAGGCGCACGCCGCGGCGAACGGACAATGGGCCGTCCTTCTTGACGAGCTTGCCGGCATCGACGCCGGCGACATAGTCCATCACAAAAAACAAGACGCCGTTGGCTTCCGCCATTTCGCGGAAGCGGACAATGTGCGGATGATCCAGCTCGGCCAGGATGCGCGCCTCCCGGAGGAATCGCTCTATGTGGTTCGGCGTCCCGTGCACTGCGGGCGTGACGGTCTTCACGGCCACCTGCGCGCCGTCCGCTTTGCACGTGGCCAGATAGACGACTCCCATGCCGCCGCGGCCGATTTCGCGCACCAGATCATAGCCCGGCAGTTGCAGCGGGATACTCGTTGGCGCGCCGGCCTTTGCCGGCTGAGGCCGCGGGGCAGTGGCCGTTTCCGCCTGCGCCAGGTCGATGGGAAAATCCGCGTCGCTGCCGGTCGGGTGGACGGTGAGCCGCAGCATGCTGCGGCCGGCGCGGATCGTGTCGCCGTGCTTTAGGTCGGCGGACAGGACTTTTTGGCCGTTGACGAACGTGCCGTTGTGGCTGCCCATGTCCACCAGCCGGCATTGGGGCGGGTTCATTTCAATCATGAAGTGGATGCGCGAGAAGTATTTGTCCTTGAGCGGCAACTGAAAGTGCGCGTGCTTCGAGCGTCCGACCAGGAACGTGTCGTGGCGACCGAAGGAGAATTCCAGATCTTTGTGCGGCCCTTCCAGGACCGTCAAGGTGATGCGCATAGCTTATTGGAACTTACCCGAAATTTCGCTGTGGTCAAAGTAGGAATTGCAACACAAGCCCGACGCGCTAGCGAGGGCGGACGGGTTGCCTCTGGGAAATGAATCCCATTGCAACGATCCTGCGAGGAATCCCAGGAGGGACTTGACGTGCATACGGGCGACGCGTCCGCCCTCGCTAGCGCGTCGGGCTAGTGTATCTTCCACGGAATCAGCATTGGCGTGCGGCGTCGATATTCCTCATAAGCGGCGCCGAAGCGCCGCGCCAGGTCGCGTTCCTCGAGCGGCAGCGCGCATAGGACATAGAGCGTCATGCCGACGCTCAAAAATGCCAGCGTCGGCGTCATCACCGGGTGTGCCCACAGGCAAACGAGCAAGCCTGCCATCAAAGGATGCCGTACGAAGCGATACGGACCATCCGAAAAGAACGTGTCGAGCGGCAGCACTTCTTCTTTGGTCCAGGCTTGCGCCACGCCGAGAAAACGCCAATGCTCGTAGCGCAGGCACAGGAGGCCGACGCCGAGCGCCGCCAGGAGATTGACGCCGATGATCCAGGTTGGGCCGCGCCAGAGGTCGGGACCAGGCAACGGCTGCCAAAAGAGCACGAGCGCGACAAGAACCAGCCCCGAAAGCCCGACATAAACGGAGCGGTGCAAATAGACCGGCAGCCGGCGCGCGAGCCATTGCCCAAACGAGCGCCGGGCCATGCCGCTGTGCTGCGCGGCAAACAGCACTAATAGTCCCATGTTCACAAGCCACGGCTGCGAACCTTCGGCTGCCGGGCGTGTCCCCAATACGTCTAGTCCCAGAAGCCACAGCATCACGAAGAACGCGCCCTGTCCGACGATGCCCAACACATACGCGGCGACAGCGAAAAGTCGTGCGGCTCGACGGCCCGGCGCGAGCATCGTCATTTTCCTTTGCGTTCCCTTTTCTAGGATAGGATGATATACGCACACTAGCCCGAAGCGCTAGCGAGGGCGGACGGGTTGCCCGTTGGAAACGCATCCAATTGCCATGATCCTGCGAGGAATCCTTGGAAGGAATTGACTTCCACACGGGCGACACGCCTGCCCTCGCTAGCGCGTCGGGCTAGTGTTGCAAATCCGCTTTTCCTTCTTTTGGAGAACGCCATGGCCACCAAAGGGGAACGATTCGCGGGCTTGACGGTCGCCCTCGTTACGCCGTTGCGCGGCGGCGAGGTCGATTTCGACGCGTTGCGCCGCCTGGTCGATTGGCACGTCGAGCAGGGTACCGATTGCCTCGCGCCGGTCGGCACCACGGGCGAGTCGCCCACGCTCGACCATGACGAGCACGAGCGCGTCATCGCCGCCGTCGTGGAGCAAGCGCGCGGCCGAATCAAGGTGATGGCCGGCACCGGCTCGAACAGCACCAAGGAAGCTTTGCGCCTCACGAAGTTTGCGAAGAAAGCCGGCGCAGACGGGGCGCTCATGGTCGGCCCGTATTACAACAAGCCGACCCAAGAAGGCTATTACCGTCATTTCGCCACAGTCGCCGAGTCCGTGGATTTGCCGATCGTGCTTTACAACATACCCGGACGCACCGGCTCGAACATTTTGCCGGAAACCATCGCGCGGCTGGCCAAGATGCCTACCGTTGTCGCGGTCAAGGAAGCGACCGGACTTATGGACCAGGCGTCGCAAATCCTGGCGCTATGCGATTTGACGATCCTGAGCGGCGACGACAGCCTGACGTTGCCGCTCTTGGCGATCGGCGGCCGCGGCGTGGTCTCAGTGGTAGGCAACATCGTGCCGCGCGACATGAAGGCGCTCGTGGCAACATTCGAGGCGGGCCGGATCGCTGAAGCGCAGCAATGGCACAAGAAACTGTTTCCCCTTTGCCGCGATATGCTCGGCGCGGCGACCAATCCCAT
>JAKEFD010000080.1 GCA_022616245.1 Gemmataceae bacterium | reverse complement strand
GGCGTCATGCTCTATGAGATAACCACGGGCCGGCGTCCTTTCAAAGGCGACGAGGATGCGGACGTCTTTCGCAAGATTCTGACCGAAGACCCGCCCGCGCCGGCTAGCTCGAATCCCGCAATTGATCCTGGCTTGCAAGCCATCATCTTGAAGTGTCTGGAGAAAGACCCGGATCGGCGCTTGCCAACTGCCCAAGCCCTGGCCGACGAATTAGCGCGCTGGCTGCGTGGCGAGCCCCTGCACATCCGCCCCGAAAGCGGCATCGAGCGCCTGCGCCGTTCGGTGCGGCGCCATCCCTGGCGCGTGGCGCTTGTTGTCGCACTCCCGATCGTCGTGGCGGCGGTCCTCTTCATTCGCAATGCCTTCTTCGACGACGAGCGGGAGCTGCGTTGGCTGGAAAACGAGCTGCGCAACGGCAGGCCCGTGGAATTAATCGGCGAGAAAGGCAAGCCCAAGTGGTATCACCGCATCACGCAGAACGCGGGCAGCGAGCGCTTAGGCCGAGACGGCTACTTTGGCTTTCACGCGCCACCGAACGAAACCTGCATTTGGCAATTGCTCAAGGATCCGCAGATGGAGCGGTTCCGTTTCAAGGCCAAAGTACGGCATGAACGTAGCCAGAATCGTGGCTACGTCGGGTTGTTTATCGCCTACGAGCACCACCAGTTGAAAGAAGGCAACGCCTATTTTTTTGTGGAGTTGCACTTCAACGACATTTCTGACGACACGGCGCACGTCCGCGACAATCCAAAGTTCCCGAAAGGCCAACTGGGCAATCGCGTTTTTCTCTGTCCGAGGCTCTACATCGACTTCGAAAAGTTGTGGGAACCGAATATCTACGGCCGGCAGTCAGCCCCGTTTGATCCCGGACGCAAGACCCGGCCGGTTTGGCGCGACCTCTGCCTGGAGGTCGACTCAGAGCGAATCCAAGGCTTTTGGGGCGACGAGTCCATCGGACCGATGCTCCGGTCCGAGATCGGACTGCGTGTCGACGCCGCTTTGGAGCCGGCGCGTTCGGGCCTGAAAGAACGTATGCCTTTCCTCACGAATTTTCACCCTGTTTTCGCACCGCGCCGTCCGTTGGGCTTCGTGGTGCGCGACGGGTCCGCATCCGTTGCCTACGCCACGGTGGAACCCCTAGGCGATCGGTAGAAGGAGCAAAAAGCAGTACGCTGCTCTGCCGGTGGCCCCGAGAGATTGTGCCAAAGGAATTGCTCTCAGGTTGTCCATTGTGCCGATTCCCGATCCGATCATGAGCGCGACAAAGTACACCGAAACGCCGAATTGCTCGGAGCAGCCAATCCGAATACGCACCTTGGTCAACCCCTGAAACTTGACTTGGTCAGGAACGGTGTCCACAACGTCGAAGTAACGCTCTGACAAACCAGTCTTGTCAATTGCGAGAACTCGGTATTTTCCGGGGTTCAACCCGGCCGCGTCAAAAGTCCAACTTTGCGTTTTCGGATCGACCTTTGCGTTGCCCGACTGCATCAGTTTCCCAGTCGCCACATCTTTGATTTCTACTGTAACAGCTGAATCTGTGGTGTTGCCAAAGATCGTGAAAGCGACTCCCTTCTGAATCTTCTCCCCCGTTGTTGGATAGAGAATGAAGGGCTGGGCAGAGGCGAGAGATGGGAATAGACCAATGCATAAGATTGCCGCCGTGACGAATTTTCGAAACATGACAAGACCCTCCTAAAAAGACATGGAACTGTAAAATACGAAGGT
The DNA here is from genome assembly GCA_022616245.1 of Gemmataceae bacterium. Taxonomy (GTDB): domain Bacteria; phylum Planctomycetota; class Planctomycetia; order Gemmatales; family Gemmataceae; genus JAKEFD01. Next base: position 12,020 of record JAKEFD010000080.1, on the reverse strand, counting down.
GGAAATATCTTACTGCGAATGTACTTTCGTGGCCTTCTGGGGCTTGGGCACCTATACCGACGCTAATGTATGTGGGCGCTGCCGAACTACCAGTCTACACGAAGAGTGATCCAACCCGCACCCCGCGTGCGGTCCGCTGGGCTTCGTGGTGCGCGACGGTCCGCGTCCGTCGCCAAGGCCAGGGGGAAGTCCTAACCGAGCGAAAAAAGGTGTCAGAATTTTTCTCGATCCCTAAAAGGAGGAGCCATGAGCATCATCGTCGCCTATCCCCGGCCGGGACAGGTAGTGCCTGCGCGGTTTTTCATCGCCCAGGGCGTGTATCAGTTCCCGAAGCGCGTGGTCGTGGTCCTGACTGCGAAAAACAATCAGGATCTCATGTACACCGGCACGCCATTTGGCGACGATCCGAGCAAATACTGGAGACGGGCTTTCGCCAATGTGAATCCCGGCCGCTATGACATTCGATTTTTCGACGCTTTGAACCGGAGCATTGAGCTGGAACACGAAGTTCGAATGCGCCTGACCTCTGTGCCTCAGAACGGCCCACCGACGATCGACTACCCGCTGCCCAACCCCCCTCCTGAGGCCCCCTACCCGTTGGGCCCGAACAAAGAGTTTACCGCATTCGGCTCGACCGCCGCGAGTGCGATCCAGAATCCGTTCTGCCGATGCGTTGCGCCCCACAATTACAACATGCCGTCCCCCCCAACTGTGGTGAACCAGTCTTGGACCGTGGATTTCCGAGGCAATCCCAACGAACCGGAAAACCCGCATACGGTCCACGTCGAAGATAACAACGGCCTTGCAGACAGCGCGCCTGTGCATTTCATTACGGCGGTGGTGGGGGGCAACGGGCCCATCATGATGAAGTCCAGCGCCCCAGCGCGGTCCAGCGGCAAGAAACGCGGCGCCAGAAAGAGCGGCGTCAGCAAGAGCAGCGCCAGCAAGAAACGCAAGTCGCGCGGTCGATCGGCCTGAGCAGGGCATCGCACAGGCGTGCGCATTTCTTTGCCCATGACGAGCCTCGCAAGACCGGCCCGCCCGAACTTCTCCAGGCTGTGTGAAAAGGCACGTGGTTTGCAACTTCCTGGTTGCGATAGTTTCGCAATCGTGGAGGTTTCAATCCATGCGTCAGCAGCTTTGCATTTTATTGTCCCTGACAGCAATCTCCTTACAACCTGTAATGCTCCGCGCGGAGGACAGTCATTACCTTGTGATGTTCGCCGCGCAGGGGCCGGACGCCAAGCCGCGCTTTACCCATACGTTTGCCACATTCGTCAAAATGTCCGACAGCAACGGCACAAGCGAGGTGGTTGCCAAAACCATCAGTTGGATGCCGGCCAGCGGCGTCATCGTTCCCGCGAAACTGCTTCCGGAACCAGGCGCCAATTTCACATTGGAACGAAGTTTGGAATGGGCCGCCAATCTGAAGCTTGCGGTCATTGCCTGGGGCCCGATTCCCATTCAGCAAGAGCTCTTCGAATTGGCCGAACGGCGCAGCGCCTTTCTGGAGAGCGGCAAGGTAGGCTACAAGATGGTCGACCTGGGCGCCGGAGCGGGCGTCAACTGCATTTATGCCGTGTGCGGACTCGTTCCAGGTGGAGCGCTGGCAACGGGCGCCGCACGCGGGGAGCAGGCCAGTCTGCTCGTTCTGCAACACTTGCGGCGCTGGTTCCTGGATGAACCGGCGCCCGATGGGCTGATCGCCCAATTGGGCCTGGACCGATCCAATATCACTTTTCGCAAACTGGAGCAAAAATGACCCGAACTACGAAACTTCAAGGTCTGGTCGCCCTTGGTTTGATGCTTGTCGTCGTGTTGCCGCTGATGGCGGCGGAGATGAGAGGCACCATCAAGAGCCTCTCGAGCGCCAAGAAGGAACTGGTACTTACCGATTCAACACACAAGGATGTTACTTTGCGATTTGATGAAAAGACGAAAGTGTTCATCCATGGCAAGGAAAGAAAACTCCAAGACTTAAGAAAAGGCGACGAGGCCGTCTTCGTTTATGAAAAGACTAACAACGAGTTGCTCGCCAAGGAGATTCGCTGCATACACATCAAGTAGTACGCAATACATTGCCGGGCGCGGAACGGCTTCCTGAGGGCACGGATTTCATGCGTGAGAAACCGCATGTTCGCGCGTGCGCGGACCGAATGTATCGTCCTGGGCCACATCCAGGTCTATGACGACGGGCGGATACGCCCCGGAAGCCAGGATTTCCAGCACGGCTTGAATCGCTAGCTGTTTGACGTAATAGGTGGAGGACAGACCAAAAACGAAGATGCGGTCCTTGTTTGCTTCCACGCGCAGTTGGCGCACGCGTCCCCAGGTGCGCTCTTTAATATGACGTTCAATTGCCTGTTCGAGGTCCGTGGTGCATTCCAGAGTTGGCAACATCGCGTCCTCCAAGTCTTTGATGTGCATCGGCAATCGTTTCTGTTCCGGCCCCAAAAAGCGTTAGACTTCCGAGGCGGCAGCCGCCAATCCTGTCTCAAATTCGCCCAGGGCCTTGTTCATACGTTGGCGAACTTCCAAGCGATCCACGCGCATCCATTTGGGCGCATCAATGCCCAGTATGACTTTCGAACCTTGCACGCCCACGACGGTAACTTCTATGTCCGCATCGATAACGATCCGTTCGCCTTGACGGCGCGTCAAAATCAACATGATCTGTACTCCTTGACAGTAAGGACCAAAGAACGTTGGTCTTGCTCAGACGACTGCATTCGGACGTGCGTCGCAACGGATACGATGCTGAAATAATACCCAGCTGCCAGATCCGCACAAGTCGGGCGAAAGAAACAGAACGAGTAAGGAATCTCCTGACAACTTTTGCCGCGGGAAAAACAGGCGAAGCCACTACTAATGCTTGTTAGTATGTGATAGTACCGAAGTATGCTCTAGCTCCAAGCGCCTGCGAATGCGCTGCGCGTTTCAGGGGGTCTAATCGTGCAAAAAAGCAATCCATCCGCCGTTGCCGTGGAACCAAAAGAAAACGGGGATTCACTGGACGCGGGGGTGCTGCTGCGTGCCTTGCAATCCGTCCGCGAAGGCGACTTTACGGTTCGTTTGCCGGGCCACCTGCCGGGCATTGGCGGTAAAATCGCGGATACGTTTAACGAGATCGCCGCCACGAACCAGCGCATGGCCTGGGAGCTCAAACGCGTCGGCCAGGCGGTGGGCAAGAAAGGCAAGACGCGGCAACGCGTCGTCGTCGGGCGAACGGCCGGCGCTTGGAGCGCCATGGAGAATTCGATCAACACACTGATCGACGACCTGTTGTGGCCGACAACCGAAGTGACCCGCGCCATCGCCGCGGTAGCCAAAGGCGATCTTTTGCAAGCCGTGCCGCTGGAAGTCGATGGGCGGCCCCTGGAGGGCGAGTTTCTGCGCTCCGCGACCATCATCAACACGATGATCGAGCAGCTGGGCGTTTTCACTTCCGAAGTCACGCGCGTCGCCCGCGAAGTCGGCGCCGACGGCAAGCTCGGCGGCCAGGCGCAGGTGCACGAAGTCAGCGGTGTGTGGAAAGATCTCACCGAAAGCGTCAATTCGATGGCCAGCAATCTCACGGCCCAGGTCCGTAACATCGCCGAAGTCACGACAGCAATCGCCAACGGCGACCTTTCCAAGAAAATCACCGTCGACGTGCGCGGCGAGATCCTTCAGCTCAAGGAAGCCATCAACACGATGGTGGATCAACTGCGTTCGTTCGCCTCGGAAGTGACGCGCGTGGCCCGCGAGGTCGGCACCGAGGGCAAGCTGGGCGGGCAAGCCATCGTTCCCGGCGTGGCCGGCACCTGGAAAGACCTCACCGACAGCGTCAACTCGATGGCCAGCAATCTTACGGCTCAGGTCCGCAACATTGCCGAAGTCACCATCGCGGTTGCCAGCGGCGACCTCTCCAAAAAAATCATGGTCGACGTGCGCGGCGAGATTCTGCAGCTCAAGGAAGCCATCAACACGATGGTGGACCAGCTCAATGCGTTCGCCTCGGAAGTGACGCGTGTGGCCCGCGAGGTCGGCACCGACGGCAAACTGGGCGGCCAAGCCCAAGTGCCCGGCGTCGCCGGCACCTGGAAAGATCTTACCGACAACGTCAACTTCATGGCCGGCAACCTGACCGCACAGGTGCGCAACATTGCCGAAGTGGCCACCGCCATCGCCAACGGCGACTTGTCGCGCAAAATCACCGTCGACGTGCGCGGTGAAATCCTGCAGCTCAAGGAAACCCTCAACACGATGGTGGATCAGCTCAACGCGTTCGCCTCCGAAGTCACGCGCGTGGCCCGTGAGGTCGGCACCGAGGGCAAGCTCGGCGGTCAAGCATTCGTGCCCGGCGTGGCCGGCACCTGGAAAGGCCTCACGGACAACGTCAATTTCATGGCCAGCAACCTCACTGCGCAAGTGCGCAACATCGCCGAGGTAACGACGGCCGTGGCCCGCGGCGACTTGTCGCGCAAGATCACCGTCGACGTCAAGGGCGAAATCCTTGAGCTCAAGAACACCACCAACACCATGGTGGACCAACTCAACGCCTTCGCCTCGGAAGTCACGCGCGTGGCCCGGGAAGTCGGCACCGACGGTAAGCTCGGCGGCCAAGCGAAAGTGCCTGGTGTCGCCGGCACGTGGAAGGACTTGACGGACAGCGTCAACTTCATGGCCGGCAACCTCACCGCTCAGGTGCGCAACATTGCCGAAGTGGCGACGGCCATCGCCAACGGCGACTTATCGCGCAAGATAACGGTCGATGTGCGCGGGGAAATGCTCCTGCTCAAGGAGACCCTCAACACCATGGTCGAGCAATTGCGTTCGTTTGCCGCTGAAGTGACGCGCGTCGCGCGCGAAGTCGGCACGGACGGCAAGCTCGGCGGCCAGGCCGTCGTGCCCGGCGTCGGCGGCACCTGGAAAGACCTCACGGACAGCGTCAACGCCATGTGCGGCAACTTGACCGGACAGGTGCGCAACATCGCCGAAGTGACGACCGCCGTCGCCCGCGGCGACTTGTCGCGCAAAATCACGGCAGACGTCAAAGGTGAGATTCTCGAACTCAAGAACACCATCAATACGATGGTGGACCAGCTCAATGCGTTCGCCGCTGAAGTGACGCGCGTCGCGCGCGAAGTCGGCACCGACGGCAAGCTCGGCGGCCAAGCTCAAGTCTCCGGCGTGGCCGGCACCTGGAAGGATCTCACGGACAACGTCAACGTCATGGCCGCAAATTTGACCGAGCAGGTGCGCGGCATCGTGAAAGTCGTGACCGCGGTTGCCAACGGTGACCTCAAGCATCGCTTGACGGTGCGCGCCAGGGGCGAAGTGGCCGCGCTGGCCGAAACCATCAATAGCATGATCGACACGCTCGCGACTTTTGCCGAACAAGTCAGCAGCGTGGCCCGCGAAGTCGGCGTGGACGGCCGGCTCGGCGGACAAGCCAATGTGCCGGGCGCTGCCGGCACCTGGAAAGACTTGACCGGCAACGTTAATCTTCTGGCCGCCAACCTCACCACGCAGGTGCGGGCCATCGCCGAAGTCGCCACGGCCGTCACCAAAGGCGACCTGACGCGCTCCATTCAAGTGCAGGCGCGCGGGGAAGTGTCCGAGCTCAAGGACAACATCAACACCATGATCGGCAACCTGCGCCTGACGACCGAGAGGAACAACGAACAAGACTGGCTCAAGACCAACCTGGCGAAGTTCACGGGTATGTTGCAAGGGCAACGCGACCTCATCACGGTCGGCAAAATGTTGCTTTCGGAATTAGCGCCGCTGGTCAACGCGCATCAGGGCGTGATCTATCAGATGGATTCGGAACCGACGCCGCATCTGCGCCTCTTGGCCAGCTATGCACAGTCCCGGACGAACGGGCATCCGGAACGCATGCAATTGGGCGAGGGTTTCATCGGCCAGTGCGCCGTGGAAAAGCGCCGGCTTTTGGTGTCGAGAATTCCCGCGGACACCGTCACGATCGGCTCGGTCTTTTTCGAAGCGCTGCCCCGCAATCTCGTGGTGTTACCGGTGGTATTCGAAGGGCAAATCAAGGCCGTCATCGCACTGTCCTCTCTGGACGCCTTCGTTCCCTCGCATTTGACGTTTCTCGAACACCTTACGGCCAGCATCGGCATCGTGCTGAACAGCATCGAGGCCACCATGCAGACGGAGGGATTGCTCAAGCAATCGCAGCAGCTCGCGACGGAATTGCAGGCACAGCAAAAAGAGTTGCAACAGACGAACGATCAGCTCGCCCTCAAGGCGCAGCAGCTCGCCGAGCAAAACGTGGAAATGGAACGGAAAAACCAGGAAATCGATCACGCCCGCCGCGCCGTGGAAGAGAAGGCTGCCGAATTGGCGCTGACCTCGAAATACAAGTCGGAATTCCTTGCGAACATGTCGCACGAATTGCGCACGCCGCTCAACAGCATTCTCATTCTCGGACAGCAGCTCAGCGAAAACGCGGAGAGCAACTTGTTGCCCAAGCAAATCGAGTTCGCGCGCACCATCCACAGCGCCGGCACCGATTTGCTCAACCTGATCAGCGACATTCTCGACCTCTCGAAGATCGAATCGGGCACCGTCACGGTGGAAGCCGAAGAGGTCTTTTTCAATCATCTGCGCGATACATTGGAGCGCACGTTCCGCCACGAGGCGGAAATTCGGTCGCTCACCTTCGAGGTCCGGCTCGATCCAAACCTGCACCGCATCGTCACCGACTCGAAACGATTGCTGCAGGTGCTCAAGAATCTCTTGTCCAACGCCTTCAAGTTCACGGAGCGCGGCGGCGTTCAAATGAGCGTCAGCACCGCGGCCGACGGCTGGAGTTCCGGCCATCCCATTCTGGACCGGGCGGGGACCGTGGTGGCCTTCGAAGTGGCCGACACGGGCATTGGCATCCCGCTGGAAAAGCAACGCATTATCTTTGAGGCCTTCCAGCAAGCCGACGCCAGCACTAGCCGCAAGTATGGCGGCACCGGACTAGGTTTGGCGATCAGCCGCGAGCTGGCCAATTTGTTGGGGGGAGAAATCCAGCTCCGCAGTTCGATGGGCCAGGGCAGCACCTTCACCCTCTTTTTGCCGATTACCTACGTGCTGCCGGGCGGGCCTGCCCCGGATGTCGAATCGGCGCAAAAAAGGCTGCCCGCGGCGTGGTTGAAAGCACGCACGCAAGGCGTCATCACGGAACGCATTCCCGACGACCGCGGCGCCATCCAGCCGGGCGATTCGGTGCTCTTGATCGTGGAGGATGATCCGCATTACGCTCACGTTCTGGTCGATCAGGCCCGGGCCCAAGGATTCAAGGTTCTGACGGCCGCGCGCGGCGTGGATGCCCTGGCACTGGCTCAGCAACATCATCCCACCGCCATTTCGCTCGATATTTTCCTGCCGGACATGCTCGGCTGGACGGTACTGGGGCAGTTAAAACAAGACCCGGCGACGCGGCATATACCCATTCAGATTGTCACGCTCGACGAAGATCGGCATCACGGTTTGGCGCGCGGCGCCTTCGCGTATCTGACCAAGCCTACAACTGTCAACGGGCTGGAAGCGGCCTTGACGCGCATCAAGGAATTCGCCGCGCCGCGCCGCAAACGCTTACTGGTCATCGAAGACAACGACCTGGAGCGCATGAGCATCAGCGAATTGCTGGGCTACGATGATATTGAGATTGATACCGCCGGCACCGGCGCCGAAGCGCTCCAGGCACTGCGCGGGCAGACATTCGACTGCGTCGTGCTCGATCTGCGCTTGCCGGACATGTCGGGCTTTGAAGTCCTGCAGCAAATTCATGCGGACGCCGCGCTGTGTGAACTTCCTGTTGTCGTGTTCACCGGCAAAGAACTGTCGACGGAGGAGGACGCGCAGCTGCATGCACTGGCAAAGAGCGTTGTGGTAAAGGGCGTAGAGTCGCCGGAACGCCTTCTGGACGAGACGGCGCTGTTTTTGCACCGAGCGGTCGCGGACTTGCCGCCGGCCAAACAGCAAATGTTGCAGCGGCTGCACAGCTCCGATGAGGACTTGCGCGGCAAGACCGTGCTGGTCGTGGACGACGACGCCCGCAACATCTTCGCCCTCAGCAGCGTGCTCGAGCGGCGCGGCATGAGCGTGCTCATCGCCCACACCGGACGGGAGGCTGTCGACATCGTAACCGGCACGCCCGACATCGCGATTGTTTTGATGGACATCATGATGCCTGAAATGGACGGTTTCCAAACCATGCAAGTCATCCGCCGGAATCCGGCGTTTCGCCGCTTGCCGATCATTGCCCTGACCGCCAAAGCAATGAAAGGAGACCGGGAAAAATGCCTCGAGGCAGGAGCGTCCGACTACCTCGCCAAGCCGGTCAATACCGAACAGTTGTTGTCCGTGCTACGAACCTGGCTCCACCGTTAGTTCCCCCGAGGTGCCCTGTATGACAGCAAAGGACAAAGTGAATATCCTGCTGGTGGACGATCAACCGGCCAAGCTACTTAGTTATGAGGCGATCCTCGGCAGGTTGGGCGAAAACCTGGTGCGCGCCAATTCGGCGCAAGAGGCGCTTGCGCATCTATTGAAGCACGATTTCGCAGTCGTGCTCATGGACGTGTGCATGCCGGAGATGGACGGCTTCGAATTGGCGTCGTTGATCCGAGAACACCCCCGCTGCCAAAAAACGCCGATTATTCTTGTATCGGCAGTCCATCTGACCGATCCGGACCGGCTCAAGGGTTACGACGCCGGTGCAGTGGATTACGTGTCGGTGCCGGTGATTCCGGAAATCTTGCGCGCCAAAGTCGGCGTGTTCGTCGAGTTGTACCGCAAGTCCAGGCAGCTGGAAGAGCTCAACCGCGACCTGGAGCTGCGCGTCGCGCAGCGGACAGCAGAGCTTGCGGCCTCCAACGCGCGCTTGCGCGAAAGCGAGCAACGCCTCAAGATGCTCAACGAAACATTGGAGCAGCGCGTCGCTCAGCGCACCGTGGACCTCAGGCGCCAGGCAAACCTCCTCGATCAAACCAACGATGCCGTCTTTGCCTGGGAACTCGGCGGCCGCATCGTGTATTGGAATAAAGCAGCGGAACAAATGTACGGCCACACGGCGGACGAAGTAGTCGGCAGAATGACCGACGCAGTGCTCTCCCGGGAGTTTCGGATCGAGCGTACCGAGCTGGAAACGGCTCTCGAGCGCGACGGCGCCTGGGCGGGCGAGCTGAGCCAAACGCACCGCAACGGCCGCCGCTTTATCGCTGACTGCCGCATGCGCATCGTGCGCGACGACCATGGCGCTCTGGTGTTGACTGCGAATCGCGACATTACGCTCCGCAAAGATCTCGAGCGCGAAGTGCTCGAAATTGCCGACCAGGAGCAGCAGCGCATCGGCCAGGACTTGCACGACACCGTCGGCCAGGAGCTGACCGGTCTGGCCTTGCTGGCCGGCAGTCTCGTCGAATCGCTCCGGGAAAACGAGGAGCTCGCGACGCGGCCTTTGACACGCCGAGGCGATTTTGGAGACGGAGCCATACCGGCCGACATGAAGCTTGCGGACAAGATCGCGTCCGGTCTACGCCGGCTGCTGGGCCAGGTACGCGCGCTGTCGCGCGGCTTGATTCCCATGGAAATCGTCCCGGACGGCCTGGCCAGCGCCCTCGATGATCTGAGCCTGCGCATTGCCGAGCAGACCGGGGTGCGCTGCACTTTTCATTGCGACGCGACGATTCTCCTGGAAGACACCGTTTTGGCGTCCCATCTCTTCCGTATCGCCCAGGAAGCCATCACGAACGCGATTACGCACGGACGCGCTCAACGGATTGCTATCCGACTCACCGGCGATCAAGATCAGCTCCGACTGGTCGTCGAGGACGACGGCGCGGGCATCCAGCCGCGCGCCGCGCGGTCGAGCGGCACGGGACTGCGCACGATGCACTATCGCGCCGACCTGATCGGGGCCGTTTTGCAAGTGCAACCCTTGGCCCGCGGCGGCACGCTGGTGAGTTGCGTGCTGAACCAAAACGAGCCAGTCTTATGACCAAGAGCAAGACGCGACGCGCCAAGACCAAAGTGCTGATCGTAGACGATCACCCGGCGGTTCGCGAGGGTCTGGCCCTGCGCATTGCCCGCCAACCCGACCTGGAAGTGAGCGGCGAAGCGGCCGACGTCGCCGAGGCTTTGCGCGAATTGACCGCGAACAAGCCCGACGTCGTGGTCATCGACATCGCGCTTAAGACGGGCAACGGCATCGATCTCATCAAAAGGATCAAGTCACGTGACGAGTCCGTGCGCATGCTCGTCTGCTCGATGTACGGCGAAAACCTCTACGCCGAACGCGCCTTGCGCGCCGGCGCGCTGGGCTACATCACCAAGGAAGAGGCCACCGATCAGATTATCCAGGCCATTCGTCTCGTCCGCGAAGGCAAAGTCTACTTAAGCAAGCAGATGACCGATCGTATGCTGCAAAGGGCGGTCCAGAGCCCGGAAAGTCCTCTCGCGCGCCCTGCCGTCGAGGAGCTCTCCGATCGCGAATTGGAAGTGTTCCGTCTGGTCGGACACGGCCTGGACGTGCGTAAGATCGGCGAGCAAATGCACGTCAGCCCGAAAACCGTAGAAACTTATGTCGCCCGGATTCGCAAGAAGCTCAACCTCGAAAGTGGCCGGGCCCTGATCCAGCAGGCCGTGCAATGGGTCAGTGAAACCGGCGACACCAATCCGGCGGGTGCGAAGGCGGGCAAGTGAATGCGAATGTGTATCAGCCGCGCCGCTTGTAGCCGCAGGCTAAAGCCTGCGGCTACACGTCGCACACGTCGCTAGTTTGGCAGCTTTGCGGCGATGGCGCGGGCTTCCTTGAGATGTCGTTCGATGGTCGGCAGCGCCTCTTGAGCGAATTTCCTCAGTTCGGCGATCTGTCCTTTTTCCGATTGATATTTGAAAAGTTTCACAGACGCTTCATGGCCTTCGATGTTCTGTTTCATGAATTCGCGGTCATAGGCCGCCCCGGATAACTTGTTAAGCTGGTCGATCTTCGCTTGCTTGTCTTTTTCCAGGCCGGTCACCACGGCGGTTTTTATCTGCTTGGCGTGCTGGAGCAAATCCTGATTGAGTTTCTTGTGCTCCGTAGCCAGTCGTTCGGCGAATGCTTTGACATCGGCGCTGTTGGCGTTTTTCGTCGCGTGCTCGCTGATCTTTACTTCGAAGATGCCGCTGCTCACGGCCTTGACGAGGAAGTCGGTGTCGGTCGGAAGCTTGTCGGCGCCCTTCTGCTCTTGGGCGAAGCCAATCGAAACCAACGAACATAAGACGGCGACCGATGCGATCCTGAGGAGGCGGGTCATGAGAGACTCCTTTGTAAGAGGTTTGGTTATTCGCACGCGCATTGAGCAAGCGGTATGCCAGAAATGCGAATCGGCGCTTTCCACGGACTAGTTCGCGTTTCGCACTGGTGTAGCGGAACTCGCCAGAGTTCCGACGCGGAACCCGCCGGAATTCTGGCGAATTCCGCTACAGGAACGGGAAGCGCCTCGCCTTTCAATGAGAACTCGCGTGCGCATTCGGGCAGCTTCGGTGGAGACAACTAAGGAGTCAAAAGCCACGTCAGGGCATGGCGGATCTTCAAGTCAGACGCGAAAGGAGCTTCCTAGCGTACAGCACGCTTTTGTTGGCACAGGCTTTGCGGCATAGTGTCTCACCTCGGGTGGATCCGGCGTTGCGAGGAGATCGCATTGCGAGACACCCTCAACTGCCAAGAGCAAAGGATGGATGATTATGGCTAATACAAGAGAGACCATGGTGTCAGCGGTGTTTCGCGATCATGTTCAGTCGCAGCGCGCGTATCAATGGCTGCTGGACCAGGGGTATAACGCGTCCGAAGTCAACGTGCTGATGTCGGACCGGACCCGTGCGAAATACTACCGCGACGACGAGGAAGAACCGAAGCAGAAGCCGGGCAACGCGGCTGTGGAAGGCGCGGGCATCGGCGGCGCGATCGGCACAATCGTTGGCGGCTCCATCGCGGCGGTGGCGGCCATTGGCACCACGCTTGCCGTTCCCGGGTTGGG
>JAKEFD010000468.1 GCA_022616245.1 Gemmataceae bacterium | reverse complement strand
GGAAGAAGATCACCGTGATGTAAAGACGACTCGAGGACAGCTATCCCCTTTACCCCCGCGCTAGCCGGATCGCATGGGGATCCGGTCAGAGGGTCAGGCGTGAGCAAACGCCACGCATGATCCTACTGACCGCTGATTGGGATGGCAAACAAAAAATCGAGCGGGTGGGTGGTCTGGATGGTCCGCTTGCAGTGCAGGCTCGGCTCGGAAGGGGCCCTTGCAAACTTCACTTGGGCGGCGGCGTCGGCGGCGGAAAACTCAAGCCCTTGGGCTTGAGATCGCCCGGACCGACGTTGGGCGGCGGGCCCTCGTCGTTTTTGCCGCACCCCAGCGCCGCGGCGCCCAGGGTCAATCCAATTAAGGAAACGAAGAACATGAAAGCGCGAGCCATGACGGCCCTCCTTCTTGCTTCTTTGGTTCGTCAATCTGTTGCAAAGCACAGAAGAGACAAAGATTAAGACGAGGATTACGATTAGGAATGAGATTAAGTGCAAGATCAAGATTAGGAGCCAGAACTCGGTGTATTCATCTTGATTTCTTGATCTGGATCTTGATCTTACTCCTAATCCTCTTCCTAATCTTAATCCTAATCCTGATCTTGCTCTTCTTCGCGCTCGTAGGCCGCAACGGTTACTCCAGTTGGCCGAAGTCGGGTATATTCCCGTCGCGCCAGCCGGAGGAATAGATGAAGTTGACCCAGCCGTTGCCGCTGCCGCCGATGCGCCGAACGCCGCGGACCGAGCCGTCGCCGAAACAGAACTGCACGATGGCGGTATGCCTGCTGCTGAAAACGTTGGCGTTGATCCCGGTCTCCGGCAGGCCCCACGCCGTCGGCAAAGCGCCGCAGCCGATCCATGTAAAGACCAGATTGCGCGAGCCTGTGGCCGTGCCGCCCAGCGTTTCGCCGAACAAGAGCGTGTTGCTGGAACCGTCCGTGGCGGTAAGCTGGGCCAACGCAACGGTGCCGCGATTCGGCAAGATGCCCTCCCATCGGTCAAAGCCGGGCACCCTGCCGAGATACCCTTGGCTGCCGACATAATTGGTGCGGCCCAGGCGCAACGCGGCCGGGCTGCCCACGGGATCAAAGTAGGCGATATCGAGAACGCCCGAGCCGGTAGCAGTATCGCGGAAGGTGTGAATGGCCGCCGCGATGCCGAGAGTCGGCGTGACACTGTCGGCGTCGTCGCTGGGGCACAGGAAGATCGGTACCTTGTTGAAGCCGGCTTGCACCGCGGAACCCAATGTCCACCACGGCGCGGTGCTGGTCGTCTTGGTGCTCAAGTAGTCCGTAGGCACGCCGGCCATGAATTGCTTGAAGATGTTTTCCTGCTCGATGTAAGGCAAAACATAGGTCAGCACGCCGACATTGGGCGCATTCACCCACGCGGCGATCGGTCCGGTGAAAAGGTTTGGGTTATTGTGGCCGTTGTAACCGGGTGGCAAGCGACGGTAGGCGCTTTCGTAGTTGAGGGCGCCCAAGCCGATCTGCTTCAAGTTGTTTTGACATTGGGCGCGGGCCGCAGCCTCGCGCACTTTCTGCACCGCCGGCAACAAAAGGCCAATCAGAATGGCGATGATGGCGATGACGACCAATAGCTCGATGAGCGTAAACCCCGTCCGGCGCGGTCTTGGCACCATGAGACTCTCCCTGTGGCAAGAACAATGATAAAAAATGCAGTTCTGGGCAGGCGCACCCCGATCCCTGCGCGCGAAGCGTGGGACAGCGATGCCTGTAGGTACGCAATGCCTCTAAGAAGAAAGAGCGGTCCTTGCGCCCAAATCATCCCGGTTTTCTTGAAAGAAAATCGAAGAATTGACAGACGGCTGATCGCGGGCTATGGTTTCGATTGACGACTCGCTCTCTCCAACCTTCCGATCTCCCGTCCAGCGAGTTGCAATCTCCCCGCTTACTCTGTCCCTGACACTAGCCCGACGCGCGAGCGCGCGAACGGAAGTGCATGCTAACCGAGGAGATCATTCATGAATGCTATTCGCGCCCTTGCGATGGGAGGATTGCTGTTCACCGGCTTGGCGGTCCACGGCCAAGAACCCGATCCGCTTTCGCTGTTGCGCGAGCCTTATCGGTCCATTTTCGAAAACACCTGGGCGCGCGACCTGACGCGCGACCAGCTCACTCAGCCCGGCCTGGGCCGCACCGTCTCGGGTTGGACGCAGGAAGGGATTCACGGCAAAGACCTGGCCGGGCGAATTCACGATTTGCAAACGCTGCGCAAAGGGCTCAAGTACGGCGACTACACGCTTCCCTTCGATCCCAATGCGCCGCTTAACGGCCGATTACCCAGCGGCGGCCGCTTCGACGACGGGCCGCGCGTGATACCCAACAATCCGCTGTCGCAGCCGCAGTTCGGCGGACAGGGCAAAGGCAAAGCCGGCAGCTTCCTGCCTCCCTTCGGCAAGGGCGGTGGCAAGGGCGGCGGCTTCGGCAAGGGTCGAGGCAAAGGATAGTGCTCTTGCCTTTATTCTCGATTTCCACTATTCCCCTCCCGCAATCGACATGTCGAATTGTGGGAGGGGATCATGTTTTATCGCGCTTACTCTGCTTCTTCCGGCTCGGGAACGAATTCGACGCCGTCGTAGATCTCCGCTAGCGGCAGGTCCACTTCGATTTCGCCGAGCGGCAGCACGGCGTCGAGGCCCTGATGCACTTCGCGCACGAAGCCTTGTTCCGTTCGACGATAGGCCACGACAGCCGGCACATCCTGCTCGATCAAGACGTACAACGCGAGCGATGGTATCGTCAGGTAAAAGTCTTTTTTTTCGCCTTCGTCGATGCGGCGCGTCTTGCGCGAGAGAACTTCGAAGAGCACGGCCGGCTCATCCTGGAACGAATCGCTCTGGGGATTGGGCCGGCAAATCACGGATGCATCGGGATAGTAAAAACGAGTTTGGTTGGGAAGGCGCACGCGTATTTTCGTGTCTGAGTTGAAAGCCCGGCAGCGTTTACCCACCAGTCGGGCGCCCACACGCACCAGTGTGTTGCTGGCAATGAGGTTGTGCGCGTTCCGCGCCCCAGCCATGGCATAAACAAAGCCGCCCAAATACTCATGCTTGACGGGAGAAGTCAATTCCCCCGCCAAGTATTCGTCAACGGAAATCAAATTGAGTTTTTTTGCCGCCGTCATTTTGACAGTTTATCGCGGCCGGCAAGATGATGCAAGCAACCTCACGGACGCGTCACGGCTGCTCGAACAGCTTCGGATCGAGCTTGTCCATCACGCGGAATTCGAGCACTTCACTCGCGCTGTTCCAGTTCTCGGTCTTTTGTGCGGTCTTGCGCGCCAGTGGAATGCCGTCGAAATCTTTGTAGTCGCTGTAAGACGTCTGCAATTCGCCACGCTCCTCCTTGATGAGGCGATGCGTCTTGGCATCGAAAAACCAGGTGCGCTCGCCGCCCTTGTACGTGTTCGGTTCGCGCTTGGGCTTGGGAGCAAGTCGGATCATCTGAGCCGCGATGTCGCCGACCTTGCCCGCGCCGAGCGGCGTCACGTCCATGGCGGCGTCCTTCAAGCGCAACAGCTCGCGCGGGCCGAAAAACTGGATGGAATCGAGCCAATAGTCGCGCGTCGGTTCCGCTCCAAAACGCTCTAGCGTTTTCCATTTGCCGTCGGGCCCCTGTTGCCAGTGCTCCATGTGAGCGCGCAGAATGTGCACCTCCTTGGGTTCGCCTTCATGACTCACTTCCACGCGCAACTTGTCGGGCAGCTCCACGAAATGCTCGACGATGGTTGTCTTGCCATTGGCGTGGGTGTTTTTGGATTTCTGAATAATTGCTCGGACGCCGGCAAGCTTCGCTTCGCCGCCGTGCGCTTGCAGCACCTCTTCGATAAGAGACTTCGGTTTGTTCGGCTGATCCAAAACAAATTCCATTCCAGGAAAGTCCCAGACGGCATCGCGCCAGATCATGTCTTTCTCGAGGAGAAGGTTCGCGAAGGGCTGCGCGCGCGCCGTTGTGCCGGCGGGCTCCGACACGCGGGCAAAAACGATGAACCAGCCGCCGTCGCGCTGCACCCAGCACGACAGCAGGCGCTGATGGGCGGTGTCGGCGAGCGCGCCGGACTTGTGGAACACCTTGAACTTTGCCTCGTAGGTCAAATGAGCCGCCTGTGGATTGAGGCGAAAGACCTCCTTCTCGGTCGTCACCTGCAAATCGCCCGTGCGCACCTCCTGGTGGTGCGCAAGAAGCGATGTCTTGTTCCAACGCGTGCCGTCGTGGCTGATGCCTTGGTAGTCGTTCGCAAACAGTCGGCTGAGCGTGGCCACGTCGTGCTTGGCGGACGCGGCCCAGTATTGCTGGTCCAGTACCAGGAGCGTGTCGCGCAAGTTGCCGTCGGCCGGCGTGGGCGGCGCAGCGCCCGTCTGCGCGCCGACGTTTGAGAACGCGCCGCACAGGAACAGCACGAGACCCAGGGCAAAGCAAAAAGCGGAGGCGGCTTTAAGTTTGGCGAGCAGCATGGCTTTGAGCACTCCTTCGGCAAGGGCGGCGACAGGCGCCGAGACCGCACAGGATTTTCCAGAAGCCCACGACGATCCCGCCTGGATGACGCATTGAAGAACACCGGGCGGCGCACTAGCTGCGGCATGCTGCGCCAGGACGGCGGCCAGCGCGTGTCCCGAAAGCGCAACGCCGCGCCGGGCCAGCCGCTTGGCCAACAAGGCGCGCGCCCGGGCCAGCCGACCCGCCACGGTGCCTTCGGGCCAACCGAGCAGAGTCGCGGCTTCTTTGCGTGTCTTGCCCTCCAACTCGCATAAGACGACCGCCGATCGATATTTGTCCGGCAATCGGCTCAACTCCTCGTCGAGCAGCGGCTGAAGATCGTTGCAACCGTCCGCAACCGGAAAAACCGGCTCGGGCATGCACGCCGTCTGTTTTTCGCGCGCCTTTTTTCGCACGGCGAGGGCCCTCGCTTTGAGCGCGGTCTGATAAGCCACTCCGTATAGCCAATTGGCGACGCGGTCGCGCGGCACGATCGACGTCGCCTTGCGCACGAGGACGAGAAATGTGGCTTGAAACGCATCCTCCGCGTCTTGATGGTGTGTCAACAGGCGCCGGCACACGCCCCAGACCATCGGGCCATGGCGGCGCACCAAAAGCGTGAACGCTTTTTCGTCACGCTCGTCCAGAAACCCGCCGAGCAACTGCCCGTCGGTCACCCGGCCCAATTCAGGCGAAACGGCGCGACGCAAACGCTCGACCACGCGGATCATCCGGCTAACGGCCATCGGCATCACCCTGGACATTGAATTCATACGTAGCCCCAAGCGGCCCGCTTGTTGGCTCCACAAGCGAGGCCGCTTGTGGCTACGGTTGAATTCAGAAGCGGGAGCAGTCGGGGGCGCTATCCGCTTCCTTACAGGCGCGGCTCTGAATTCGCGGCTACATGCTATTTCCGACGAAGGAAGAGATTGATACGGCTTTTTTAGGAAACATGGATCGGAGGGACTTTCTCGCACGATGTTCTTGGCGGTGGACAGTTCTTTCCTCGGAATCCGGAGCGTCAAGCGTTCCGGAGCGTCAAATTCTTGTCATGAGTGACGCTCTGGAAGAATTACGCAACTATTTGTGATGAAACAGATTGCGACTCAAAAAAGTTCCGGAGCGTCAAGCGTCCGACAGGTACCCCCCCCCACATGTTAGCGACAGCTTACTAAATCAATTCGTCCTGCAAACAGTCAACCGCTGCAATGTCAGAATCCACGCTGTAACTCTTTGTAGAGCAGTCAGTTATGGATAAACAGTCGTCGCGCGTGGTAGTCATGAATCCGCGACTCGGTATGCGCTGCTTTCATCCGGCCGCGATCTGCCATTCAATTAATGCCTCGAGCATGTCATCACTGGTTGCCGACTTGGCTTCGACGGCGACCGGCAAACCCAAGGCGCGAATGTCCGCACTGGTTACCGGACTGATGCTGACCAGCCGGGTGCGCCCGGACAGAATGCGTTGCCGGCAGACTTCGTCCAGGGCGGCGAGAATCGCCTTGGCAATGTTGGAGCTGGTCAACGTGATGAAGTCTATCTCACCGCGCCGTAGTTGTTCCAGCGCCGGGTGGTTTGGCTCGACGGCGTCGACCTGCGAATAGACCGCGATCTGCTCGACGGTGCAAGTCTTCGCAAGTTCCTGCCTGAGCACGTCGCGGCCGCGATCCGCGCGGGCCAGCAAGATACGCGCGCCGGGCTTGATCTTTTCCAGAAGTGCGGCGGCCAGGTCTTCGGACTGGTATTTGGCCGGCACCAGGTCCCCAAAAAGGTGATAGCTTCGCAGTGCCGCCGCGGTCTTGGGCCCAATGGCGGCCAGACGCGTATGTCCCAGAGACCTGAGGTCGCGGTTTTGGTGCAGCAATCTGCCGAGAAAGGCATAGACGCCGTTGGCGCTGGTGAAGACCAGCCAATCGTAACGCTGCAATTCGGCGATGGCGCGATCCACCGCTGTCCAATCCATAGGTTCACGGATTTCCACGGCCGGCAGCGCGATCGGGACGGCGCCCAAGGCCGCCAGCTTGGTCACCAGGTCGCCGGCTTGCAACTTGGGCCGCGTCACGAGCACGCGCTTGCCGAAGAGCGGCATTTTTTCGAACCAGGCAAGCTCCGGACGGAGCGCTACGACGTCGCCGATAATGATCAGTGCCGGAGGGGTGATGCCGGCGTGCTGGACGGTCGGCGGCAAATCGACGAGGCGTGCGTCCATCGTTCGCTGCGCGCCGGTGCTGGCCCAATAAACGACCGCGGCCGGTGTGGCGGCGTCCTTGCCGTGTTCGATCAGGGCTTTAGTGATGCGTTCCAGACGGGCGATGCCCATATAGAAAACCAGCGTGCCGGGAAACCGCGCGAGCGCTGGCCAGTCGAGGGCGCTTTCGGGTTTGCCCGGGTCCTCGTGGCCGGTGACGATGGCGACGGCGCTGGCGTGTTGCCGGTGCGTGAGCGGGATGCCGGCAAAGGCTGCCGCGCCCAGGGCCGCGGTAACGCCAGGCACGATTTCGAAGGGGATGCCGGCCGCGTGAAGTGCCTGGGCCTCTTCGCCGCCGCGACCAAAAACCAAAGGATCGCCGCCCTTCAAACGAACCACGGTCTTCCCTTGCTGCGCCTTGGCAATCATCAAGTCCAGCGTCGGCTGACTGCGCTCGACATGGTCCGACCCCAACTCTACAACGGAAATCTTCTCCGCGTGCGCCGGCGCAAAATCCAATAGGGCCGCCGGCGCCAGCTTGTCGTAAATCACCACATCCGTTTGCCGCAAGCACTCCACCGCGCGCAAGGTCGCCAACCCCGGATGACCGGGACCAGCGCCGACCAGGAAGACGCGGGGAAGCATAGTCAGAGGTCAGAGGTCAGGGGTCAGAAATCAGGGGTCAGGGGTCAGGGGTCAGGTCAGGGGTCAGGTCAGAGGTCAGGGGTCAGAGGTCAGGGGTCAGGGGTCAGGAGTCAGGAGTCAGGAGTCAGGGGTCAGAGGTCAGGCTCTATCTCAAACTCCCCATTTAGCAGGGGGTGGCTAGTTGACAGTTAAAGGGTGAACAGCTGCAATATGCGTGTCTGATTCAAGGACCGCATGAGCAG
>JAKEFD010000467.1 GCA_022616245.1 Gemmataceae bacterium | reverse complement strand
TTCTCTTTTTCTTCCTTCTTGTCTTCCTTCTTTTCCTCGATGGGCTCCTTCACCGGCTGCACAAAATGGGTGCTGCGTTTGTCGTTCATCAGCTTGGCCGCATGGGCGTCGGCATCGGACCGCTTCGGATAGTCATAGGTCGCAATGCACTGGTTGGAGTTGTTGAACACGCCCCAGACCACGCGCATACGCACGACTTTGGCTGTCCGCGCCCGGCTCTTCGGCTTGGCCTTTGGCTTGACGGGCTTGGGTTTGGGTTTCTTCTTTTTCGGCGCTTCCTCGTCGTCCTCGTCGCCGGCGGCTTCCTCCTCGTCGTCGTCGTCGGCGGCAGGCTTCTCGGCGTCGGCCTCCTCGTCGCCTTCCTCTTCATCGTCGTCGTCTTCCTCTTCGTCTTCTTCCTCCTCCTCGACTTGCGCTTCTTCTTCCTTGCGCCGTTCCGCGGCATCGTATTCGTTACGCAAGTCCATGCGGCTGCGCGTGCGTTTGGCCATGTGCCTTGACTCCTTGGATCAAGCTAGAACTTTCGCTGTCCGAACAGGCTTTAACCTACTAGGGATAGGGAGCGGTTGCAAGATGCCGAATTGGAAACGAACCAGACGCCGCTTATGATAAAAGGTCTCCGAGAATCGGCGGATTCCATCATGCATCGACTCGGCTCGACAGGCTGGTGGGCGTTGGCGCTCGTGGTCGCGGCGGCGGCCGGAGCGCGCTGCTGGTACGTCGCCGCCTGCGCCGACTACGGGCATGCGCGGCCCCCCTTGGAGGTGCAGGGCAAGTCCCCACCCTCCTTCGAGGGGCGAGTAGACGAAATGTCGCGCCTGCGCAAACAGAGCGCCGAATTGCAGGATCTCGCTCACAACATCCAGGTACACGGCTGGTTCGGTTGCCGCGCTTGGTTGTCCGAGCGCGAGGAGGAAACCGCGCACGTCGCTCCCGGTTACCCCTGGATCATGGCACTGGCTGCACGCTGGGACATGCCCGCCGACGCCGTGTTGCGCTGGGCGCAGGTGGTGTTGGGCGTGTTGACGGCGGCCTGCTATTTCTTTTTTGCCCGGCGCGTATTCAGCCACGACGGCGTCGCATTGGTTGCCGGGCTGCTATGCGCCTTGCACCCTTTCTGGATTATCAATGTCGCCGAATTGAACGACGGAACCTTGGCCACATTCCTCTTCGCAGCAAGCTTGACGCTCGGCTGCCGTGCGGACCGGGTCGGCGGCCCCTTCGTTAGTCTGCTTTTTGGATTGAGCCTGGCGGGCTTGGCAATGACGCGCGCCGCGTTCTTGCCGTTCGCCTGCGTGGCGATGCTGTGGTTCTTGCTGCGCTGCCGAACGTCGCCCGCGGGCTGGTTCGGCGCGCTCTTGGCGTTCTTGGGATTCGCCAACGGCTTGGCCCCTTGGGCGGTGCGCACCTGGCTGGCGTTCGAGACGCCGGTCCCCATAGCGGATTCGGCCATGCTGCACTTCTATATGGGCAACAATCCGCGGGCAACCGGCGGCACGCTCGACGAAACCTCCCTGCGCGCGTCCCTGGCGAGCGAACGCTTGCAAGAACTCCTGAGCGAACCGAACCAGGCGCGCCGCTACGCCTTCCTGGGCAAAGACGCCGCCGCGGAAGTTCTGCGCGATCCCGGCGCGGCGCTGGGCCGTCGCCTCAACGCGGGCCTGTTGTTCCTGGTCGGCGAGGAATGGTGGAAGACAGGCGTCCTGGCTCTGCAAGCAGCGGATAATCCGGAACGCGGCAATGCGCCGGAGTGGGTCAGCTACGCTGGTGAAACGGCCTTGCGCGGCAGCTTGCTCTTTCTCGCCATCGCCGGCCTCATCGGCTGGCGCGCCTGCTACGCCTGGCGCGCGGAGCTGCGCTTGGCGACGCTCGCACTCGTATTCGTCCCGATGCCGTATGTTCTGACGCACGCCGGGCCGCTGTCGGGGCCGCGCTTGCCGCTGGATGGCGTCTTGCTCTGTCTTGCCGCGTTGGCGCTCACGTCTTTTTGGGTGAACCGCGCGAGAAGCGAGACAGCATTCTGAGGTTCGAATGGCCGTCTTGGACCTATTCCTTGCGCCGGTAAAGGCGTGGTTTCGCGAGCAGGTGGGCACGCCGACGCCGGTTCAGGAAGCAGGTTGGCCGGTAATCGCCGCCGGACAGCACGCACTCCTCTTAGCGCCGACGGGATCGGGCAAGACGCTGGCGGCCTTCCTGGCGTGCCTCGACAAGCTCTGGCGGCAGGATCCGTTGCCGCGCGGCCTGCGAATCCTTTATATCTCGCCGCTCAAGGCCCTCAACAACGACATCTACCGCAATTTGCAAAGGCCGCTCGAAGGCGTCGCCGACTACGCCCGCCGGCTTGGCGTGTCGCTGCCGGTTATCGAGAGCGCCGTCCGCACCGGCGACACGCCAATGAGCGAGCGCCAGCGCATGCTGCGTAAGCCGCCGCACGTGCTCATCACCACGCCGGAATCGTTGCACATCTTGCTCACCTCCAAAGCGCGCGACACGCTGCGGAATCTCTCGGTCTGCATAGTCGATGAAATCCATGCGCTCGCGCCCAACAAGCGCGGCGTCTTCCTTTCTCTGCTCTTGGAGCGGCTCGAAGCGCTTAATCCGAGCGGCTTCCAGCGTGTGGGCTTATCCGCGACCCAGCGACCCTTGGAGGAAGTCGCGCGCTATCTGGGCGGGTCACGCGACGACGGCGCAACGTACACGCCGCGCCCGGTTACCATCGTCGACGCCGGCTTGCGAAAGAATCTCGACTTGCGCGTGCTTTGTCCAGTGGAGCAATTCGGGCCGTTGCCGGAGAAGTCGGTTTGGCCATCGATTTATCGCTTGCTCAGCGACCAGATCAAGCAGCATCGCTCGACGCTGGTGTTCGCCAACAATCGCCGGACCGTGGAACGAGTAACCGCCCATTTGCAGGAGTATCTCGACAGCGGTACGGTAGCCACACAAGAGCACAACGTTGTCTTTCCCGCGGGCGACCGCAGCCTGAAGGCTGCGGCTACTCACTCTGTAGCCGCAGGCTCTAGCCTGCGGCCGCCCGCGGACCCCGAATTCGAGCCGCTGCAAGTCAGAGCGCACCACGGCAGCGTGTCGCTGGAAGTGCGCCAGGCGACCGAGGAAGCTTTGAAGGAGGGCCGGCTGCGCGCCGTTGTGGCCACTGCCTCGCTCGAGCTCGGCATCGACATGGGCGCCATCGATCTTGTTTGCCAGGTCGAAACCACGGGCAACGTGGCGCGGGCGCTGCAGCGTGTCGGCCGGGCCGGACATCTGGTGGGGCACGAAAGCAAGGGCCGGCTCATCCCCAAGACGTTGCCCGATCTATTGAGTCAAGCGGTCCTGGCGGCGGAAATGGCGGCAAGCCGCGTCGAGGAAATCCGCGTGCCGGCCAACTGCCTCGACGTGCTCGCACAACAGATCGTGGCCATGACCGCGATGGAATCCTGGGACGTGCAACAGCTTTATCGCTTGGTGCGCCGCTCGTACCCTTATCGCGACCTTTCGCCGCAAGC
>JAKEFD010000466.1 GCA_022616245.1 Gemmataceae bacterium | reverse complement strand
GCCAAGGTCATCGTAGAAGCAGAGGCGGAAGCCGAAAAGCATCGCATCGAGGCGCAGGGCGAGGCCTCAGCCATCTTCGCCAAGCTCGACGCCGAAGCCCGTGGCCAGTATGAAATCCTCGCCAAGAAGGGCGAAGGCCTCAAGCGCATTATCGACGCTTGCGGCGGCGCTCAGCAAGCCTTTCAGCTCCTCATGCTCGAGCACCTCGACACCCTGGCGCAGACGGCGGCCCAAGCCATCTCCAACATCAAGTTCGATAAGGTTGTCGTCTGGGAAAACGGCGGCAACGGAACCGGCACAACCAACACGTCCCAATTCCTGCAAGGCATGGCCCGCACCCTGCCGCCCATGATGCAGGTGATGAAAGACATCGGCGGTATCGAAATCCCGGACTATATCGCCCGCTTCACTCAGGAAGCGAAGCCCGCGGACAAGGCCGCCGTCGACGGCGAGCGGCCGGCGGAGGCGGCCAAGAAGTAGGGGACACACCGCCGCGATTCAGCGTGCCTTTCGCAAGTAGTCCAAGACGGGATCCCTTCCCTCGATTACATCGCGCCGCGTTGTGGCCAACAACTGATCCGGCGTCACGCAGTTGGCCGGATCACGCTTCGGATCGGGCCGCAACCAGCGCTTGAAACTGAGGCTGTAGGACAGTCCGCTGTGCGGGAGCGTGAAGCTGAGCATGTCGCCGTAGGAAGATGGGGAGTTGCCGGTCGGCTCGCCGAGCACCTTGCCGATCTTGTTGTCCTGTACGAAAACGGCGAACCAGTTGCCGCTGCTGAAAGTGGCCTTCGAAGTCAGCACAAAGACCTGGCCGCGAAACGCCTCTTCGACGCGGGCATTCTTCACTGTGCGCGGATCGTAGCGCATGACGCCGCTCGCCAATTTGGCCAGGCCGGTTTGACGGGCGCGGGCCTCCTCGGACCAGCGGATAATGCTGCCGGGCACGCGGTAGCTCCCCACATCGATGTAGCGCAAGAATTCATTGATCACGGTCGAGTTGCCGCCGCTGTTGCGGCGCACATCGACGGCGATGCGGCTAATCTTCTTTTGTCGCACCGCCTGAAAGAACTTGCGCAGCCTGTCCTTGTACAAATCGTTGTTTATGCACTGGTCCACAACGAAGATGCCCAGGTCACTCGATTCGTCGATTTCGAAGCGCACCCACGGCGGGCGACTGCCGGCAGCCGCGGTCGCTGCCACGGACGCGGTAAGCTCCATGTCCTTGCCGCTTCGGTCCACGGCGGCCTTTACGGGCGCCTTGTCGGCGATTCCCAACGTGCGCAAGAAACCGAGATCGCGCAGGACGTTTTCTGCGCGGTGCCGCACCCAATGGTCATTCTCGGCTGGAATGACGCCGCGCAACAGCTCAAGAAGCTTCAGCTCTGTCAGTGTGCCAAGGCGCACGATGCGGTCGCCTTTGCGAAACGCGCCGGCGTCCGAGGTGACGATCATGCCCTCGCTGGTCCAAAGAAACGGCAAGTCCAACATTTCGCCGGTTCTCACCGGCTCGACCGCGGAGTGCGCATCGTGCAGCGTGTGCATGACCTGGCTCAAGACAAGCCAGAACCGAGCGCGGCGCCTGGGCGCGGTCAACTCGCTGCGAGCTTTCTTTGTTGTTGCCTCCATGTCGCCTGGCAGACCGTCAATGGCCGCCGGATGTACGCTCTTGATTTTCGCCGCCAATTCATCTAGATCGGCGACAAGTTGCTTCACGGGCAGAGCCGGGCCCAAAAAGCTGCCCGCCGCCAAGGTGCGTGTGCCGTCGGCGACGACCCATTCGGTCGGCCCGTGAAAAACGGCGTTGATGTCCGCGACGTCGTCCGCTTTGGCCGCCGTGTATAGTACCGCCCGGCGCTCGGGATCGTCGGGATTGCGAATCGCGCAAATAACACGCAGCCGCTTACCCTCGAAACGCCGGCCGTCCAGGACGACGGCGTTCTCCTCATAAGAAAAAGGAAGCGTCAGCCTGCGCAGCCAGGCATGTTGCGGCGTGCCATAGACGACGACATCCACGCCGGCAAAGCGCCGTTCGAGCGCTTGCTTGTCGTCGATGAAGTCCGCGTTGCGAAAAAACTGCTTGTGCACCGCATGAGCAAAACGCTTGATCACGGGATCGTCTTGCGTGACGATTATCTGTTTGGGACCGCCCAGTGCCGCGTTAATGCTGCCGGCGGGAACTAACTCCTGCGCCGATGCGCTAATTGGGATTGAGAGAAGGAGAAATGTGAGGGCGAAGCGGCAGGACATCGCGGACCCCTTTGGCGAATGTTGAACCTAGCTTATTGAGAATCCTGCGGACGGACCGACCAACGCGCCAGAGAATAGAACACATGGCAAAGCAACCGTTGCCAAATTGTTGGCCGCCTCGTGACGCCGGAATCCTCGGCGTGCTCCAGGTCCCGTTGGGCCTCGGCCTCTTGCGCCTGTCGACAGCAGGCCGGCCGGCCGAGACGGAGGCCATTGCCGTTATCCACAGCGCGCTCGATCAGGGCATTCGTCTGCTCGATATGGCCGACTCTTATGCGCTCGGCGATGCTGATCTGCACTATGGCGAACGAATTGCGCGAAGTGCGCTGGATTCTTGGAAGGGTCCCAAAGTCGATGTCAATGTAGTTACCAAGGCGGGCCTGACTCGACCCAAAGGGCGCTGGGTTCCCAACGGCCGGCCCGAACACTTGCGTAAGGCGGTCGACGGCAGCCTGCAAGCGCTTGGCGTCGAACGGCTGTTCCTGCTGCAACTTCATGCCCACGACTCGCGTGTTCCCTTCGAGGAAACGCTGGGCGCGTTGGCCGAATTGCAGCGTGCGGGCAAGGTCGAGCATCTGGGACTGTGCAATGTGACTCCTTTGGAGCTAAAGCAGGCACAGCGGCATTTTCGCGTGGCCGTCGTGCAGAATGAGCTCAGCGTGCTGCAGCGCAAGAACGCCGCGGACGGCATGCTGGAATGGACGAGGCAGCAAGGGATTCCTTTCCTGGCGCATCGGCCTTTGGGCGGCTATGCAAAAGTCTCCAAACTCGCGAAGAACCAGGTGCTGGGCCCTCTCGCCGAAAGACACAAAGCGACACCTCACCAGATCGCCCTGGCCGCTTTGCTCGACGCAGCCGCACACGTCGTACCGCTGGTCGGTGCGACGCGCGCCGAAAGCGTACTCTCCTCAGTCGCCGCGTTGGGCATTGCGCTTGATGTGAGCGACCGCACGGCGCTGGCGATGCGCTATTCGTTTGCCGCGGAACCCGACGCGCTCGCCTTCATCGCTCCCCCTACATCAGGCATTGAACAGAACGTAGTCGCCCCTTCACCCCTTCACCCTTTCACCCCTTCTGCCTCTCATCCTTCGGGCCAAGCCCAACATGCGCTGAGTCCCGGCAACGATCCGGAGGTGGTCCTCCTCATGGGCATCCAGGGCGCCGGCAAGTCCGAATTGGTCGCGCGCTACGTGGAAAAGGGATACGCACGTCTGAATCGCGATCTTTTGGGCGGCAAGCTGGACGACCTGGTGCCGCGCCTCGTGCAGTTGGTACGGTCGGGACAAAAACGCGTGGTCTTGGACAACACCTATCCAACGCGGGTGTCGCGCGCACCAGTGATCGCGGCCGCGCGGGCTTACGGTGTGCCGGTCCACTGCCGGCATCTGGCTACGCCGCTCGCCGAGGCGCACATCAATATCGTCCTGCGCACCCTGGCGAAATACGGCCGGCTGCTGGGTCCGGAAGACATGAAAGCGCTCAACAAGACGGATCCGAACCAGCCGCCGCCGCCCGCGCTATTGCGCTACGTCGGCAGCTTTGAGCCGCCGGCGCTTGACGAAGGCTTCACGGCATTAGAAACCATCCCGTTCGTCCGTCGCGTTGACCCTAGCCACATCGAGAAAGGGATCTTGCTCGACGTGGACGGAACGCTGCGAAAAACGCGCAGCGGTGAAATCTATCCGCGCCAGGCCGACGACCAGGAGCTCTTGCCCGGCCGACGGCCGACGCTGGCCCGCTGGATCGAAGCGGGCTACCGTTTGTTCTTCGTTTCGAACCAAAGCGGCATCGCCTCAGGCAAGCTGGACCGGGCTGCCGCGGAAGCGGCATTCCTGCGCACTGCGGAACTCTTGCAATTGCCGGTCACGGAAGTAGCTTATTGCCCACACCCTGCCTTCCCCGTCGGCTGTTATTGCCGAAAGCCGATGCCGGGCCTGGGCGTCTACCTCATGCAAAGACATCGCCTGGCCCGTGAACACTTAGTCGTCGTGGGCGACATGGCCAGCGACGCCCAGTTCGCCGCTGGATTGGGCGCACGCTACTTCGACGCCGCAACCTTCTTCGCACTCAACGGGCCCGGACCGGGTTGATTGAATTCAACCCCCACGCGGAGCGTGGGGTCTACTCACTGAATTCAGGCGGCGGGTTTCCAAATAAGCACCTCTCCCTTTCCGGGGACCGCCGCGTCTCCGGTGTAGCGCTCGTAGGCGCCTTCCCGGTCGTTAAGCGGAAGCGTTACTCCGAACGTTCGCAAGTGCTTTCCATAGACTCGCAGAAAGCTGGGATGATACGCGCACGCATAGGCGAAAGTGGGCAACAGTTGCAGCGGCTTGAGCGAGACGATGGTGCCGCGGTACATCCAGGCGCCGGTGCGAATTTCCGCGCCGCCCAAGAGGAAAATAGTGCCGCCTTTCATTTGCAGGCCGGCAAAGTCACGGACCGGTCCGCCGACCACGATGATGCCGCGTTTCATGCGCATGCCCACTTCCAGGCCCGCAGTGCCGCCGATGAGTATCGTTCCGCCCTTCATGCCGGCGAGGCTGCCGCGGTAGGCCGCACCGATTTGTCCTCCCGCGTTGCCGCGCACACGGATGAGCCCGCCGGTCATCTCCGCCCCGACCCAGTC
>JAKEFD010000079.1 GCA_022616245.1 Gemmataceae bacterium | reverse complement strand
TTTTGCATCAATGGTCGCAACAATTCTTCTTGATGGTGACAGAGCACGCCAAAGGAGAAGTACAGGTCGAAATGACTTTCCGGCACGCACGAAAAGCTGGCATCGGCGACCTGGTGGCAAACAAGACGGCCGTCATAGCGCTCAGGACAAAGCCAGGGTGAAACATCCTGGAAATCAACCGTGTGGACTTCGCCGCGGGTGACATAGTGCAGGATGGCCTGCGTCCATGACCCTTGCCCCGGTCCCAGCTCGAGCACGCGCGCGTCCGGCTTAAGGCGCGGCGCAACTTCCTTGCGAAAAAACCGGCGATACGAGCCGCCGATGCTGCGCTCTTCGTGCTGGCGGCGGCGATTGGGCAGCCAGCCCAGCACGTTGCCGCTGTCGTAGCCGTACGCAAACTCGCTCCGCAGCCATTCCAGTGTCGGCATATGGGAGTCCTTTCCGTTGGCCGCGTTTTAACAGAATCTTGGCACTGCGGGCAAGTTCGGTTGCCTCACCTTCAGAGCGCGTTGCGGGCCACTCTAACGGAATTCAACCGCTAAGGCGCAGAGGAACGCCGAGACAATCAGTGAAAGAGACCCAATAGTCAGCGTTTGCTCCCCAGGCCCGTTCCACGGGCCTTTCGCGGAGCGTGTAGGCCCGCCGTTGACGGCGGGTTGAGGAGGCCAACGTCGACGCCCCAGCCTCGTTCACGAGGCTTTTCGGTGTTGGGCTTAAGCCATTCCGGGCCGGTAGTCGCTCATTGGCTGAAGCCGAACAGCGTGAAGCCCGGTGAACCGGGCTCGGCAAACGCTGCTGCAACGCTCCACCCGCCGTCAACGGCGGGCCTAGACGCTGCGCGAAAGCCCGGTGAACCGGGCTAAGTCGGACAGACTGGAACTGCGTGCCGCGCATAGAAAAAGGCGGAAGCTTTTTGCTTCCGCCTTACTGCATTGCCGAGGGCTGCTCTTCTACAAACGCGCTACCCTTGGAAGAGTCCTTCGATGGCGCGGCCGTTGCCGCCGGCGATGGCGAAGGGCCGGCCGATGGCGTCGCGGACTTGCGTGGTCGGATCGATGCCCAACGCCCGGTACACCGTGGCGAACAGGTCGCCGACGCGGACTGGGTTGTTCGCGACACGCATGCCGTCTTCATCGGTCGAGCCGTAAGCCTGGCCGCCGCGGATGGCGCCGCCGCCCACCGCCACCGACCAGCAAGCCGGCCAGTGGTCGCGGCCGACGTTTTGATTGATGCGCGGGGTTCGGCCGAACTCACCCATCCACACCACGACGGTGTTCTGCCACATGCCGCGATCCACGAGGTCGCGGACCAGGGCGCCCAAAGCACGGTCCAAGGGGGGTAGCTGCCGAGTCGAAAGCGCGTCGAAATTCTGATTGTGCGTGTCCCAGCCGCCCAGGGTCAGCTCGACGGCGGAGATGCCCGCTTCCACGAGACGGCGGGCCAGGATGGCAGAGCGGCCAAAGTTGTTGTTGCCGGTGCCGGCGGCGCCGTACTCTTCCATCAGACTCGGGCTTTCGTTCTTGAGATCAAATACGCGGCCCTCACGCGACGCTACCAGGCTGAAGCCTTTGCCGTAGACATCCTGATGGGCCTTGGAGGCGTCGGCGAAGCGGGCCCGGTCCTTTTCCGAAAGGTGCGGGGCGCGGCCGTTCATGAACTGTTCTTCCAGCGAGTAGAACAGGCGCTGACGGCGACGGATGCGATCTTCCACTTCGGCCTCCGTGCCGGCGACGCCGAAGGGGCGCATGTTTTGCGGCGGAGTGCCGGGATTTTGCACGTTGAACGGGGCATAGGTCATGCCGAGGAAGCCGGGGCCGTTGTTGCCGCCGCCGATGCTGATGAAGTTCGGCAGCGAGATTTCGCGATAGCCGGCCAACTTGGGAATCTCGTGTGAAGCAATCGCGCCGATCGAGGGAAACGCAATGGCGGGATTCGGCGTGTAGGAGGTGTGCATGAGCTGCGTGCCGCGATTGTGGTCGCCTTCCGTCGTGGTTAGCGAACGGATGATGGCGAGGTGCCGCATTTGCTCGGCAGTGCGCGGCATATGTTCGCTGATGCGGACACCCTGAGCGGTCGTATTGATTTCGCGGAACGGGCCGCCGGTGGGCCGGCCAGGCTTCAAATCCCAGATGTCGATGGTGGCGGGACCGCCGCCCATCCACATAATGATGACGCTCTTGTTGGTGCGGCGAAGTTCCTGGGCATTGGCCTGGATGGTCCGCACAAACTCGATGCCGGGCAGGGCCAGTGCCGAGTAGCCCGCCACGTGCTTGAGAAAATGCCTGCGGTTCATGTGCTTCACCCCTTGGTACCCCCCCTAGACCCTTGGGCCCAGGACTGCGGTTGAATTTTAGTGTGGTCGGTTGCGAGGCTGGTGTCAAGGGCCGCATCGCCCTTGCTGATGGAATGTTACGCCATTAGGACGAATCACGTTGGGAAAAAGTTCCGTAGGCTGCTCAATTCTGAAAGGGAAATGAGCGACACGCGGTCATCCGGGACCGGATGTCTGCTTTTCGAATTTCTAAAGATGCAAAAGTACGTTGAAAAGTCGCAACTATCTCCAGATTCTAGACTTGTGTGATCGTAGACCAACATCCTAACCTCTTTGATGGAAGTCGACTGACATTCTCAGTTGCGAAGGTTGCAAGTGGCAAGGACGACTCGTGCGTGCCACTTTTTTGAGCCAGTTGGCAAGCACGGGAGAATTGTCATAAAGTATTTATGCAAAACAGTTTGCAAATCTCGAAACCTCTCGTTCTTGCCAACTCGTGCATAGGCATACCCCTCCAAAAGTCAGTTCAGCTGCAAGTGTCCACTTAGACAAGTTGATTCGGCTTTGAGCGTGCCACACTCGCACTCGTGAGTCCGCGTGCAGCACGCACGGTGGCATCTGGCGTGCAACAACACTCCGCAGTAGAATCGGCAGAACGCAGCGGTAATTGGCACCTTCAGACTCGGGGGTAACGACAATGGGTTGGCTCCGATGGCTCTTCCTCGGCGATCTCGGCCAGCAGCTGGATCTTTCGGATCAACGTGACGAAATCGCCTCGCTTAGGCAGCGGCTCAATTCAATGCCGGACGCCGGCGGACCAGACGAGAAACGGATGGAGACTCTACAACGAGAAAACGATGAATTGAAGCTGTACTTGGCGGCTGTATTGCGCCTGCTGATATCCAAAGGTGTCGCGACTGTGGATGAGGTCCGCGCTCTCGTCAGCGCTCTGGACAGCGAGGACGGCGAACAGGACAAGAAATACGGCGGCGGGATGATGCCTTAGACGGAGATTCGGATGCTCCAGCCGCAAATCGTCGAGAAGCCCGCGCTTCGGGTCATTGGCCTGGAGGCGGCGTTCATTCACGCGCTCTCGCCGGATGCCACGAACTTCAAGGTCATTGGTCCGCTTTGGGACAAGTTCATAAAGCGGGCCAGCGAGGTTCCCGACCGGATCGGCGACGCCATGTTTGGCGTTATCTACGGCCGCCCCGAATCCGAGCGGTCGCATCCACACGAACTGCAGTACATCGCTGGTGTGTCGGTAAGCTCGGCCGCCGCGATTCCCGAGGGTATGGTGTCGCGGACAGTTTTAGCAGGCACATTCGCCGTCTTTGTTCATTGCGGTCCTATCAAGACCATTGGGAATACCGTTCACGAGATCTATCGCGTCTGGCTGCCTCAGTCGGGCTATCAGCACGGCGAGAACGCGGACGTGGAACTCTACGATCGGCGCTTTTGTGTGGACGGGGCGGATTCGGAAATGGAGTATTGGCTTTCGGTGACCGAAAGAGCGATTACATCTTGACGTTAACGCCTTCCCGCACCGGGCATAGCGCTTGACGTTATTAACGCGACGCGTTATTATTGATGCATGATCCGGGGCTTCGCCGACAAGAACACGGAGCGTCTCTTCCAGCGCGCTCGGGTCAAGAAGTTCGCCCGAAAACTGCAACGCGCCGCGCTGCGCAAGTTGGCGCTGCTCGACGCGGCCGAAACCTTGGAAGATCTACGAGTTCCACCAGGAAATCGCCTCGAAAAGCTGGAAGGGGACCGCGCCGGCCAGCACAGCATCCGCATCAACGACAAGTGGCAGCTCTGTTTCCGCTGGAGCGAAGGCGAGGCACACGACGTCGAAATCACGGATTACCATTAGTACATATGCCGCGAAGCAAACTACCACCTGTTCATCCAGGGGAAATCCTGCTCGAAGAGTTCCTTCGGCCCCTCAGCCTTAGCCAGTACCGACTGGCCAAAGACGTAAGCGTCCCGCCGCGCCGCATCAACGAGATCGTTCGTGGGACACGCGCTGTCACGGCGGACACAGCGCTGCGGCTTGCACGCTACTTCGGCACGTCGGAACGGTTCTGGTTGAACTTGCAGGCCCGCTACGATCTGGAGTTGGAGAAAGACCGGCTGGGGCAGCGACTGCAACGCGAGGTGCGAGTCCTAGCGAAACCAGCATGAGTGATTGCCGACCACAATATCTGAGTCGTTTGGCTGCGGAGTATTACACCTGGCACGGGAGTCGGCGATACCAATTGAATCGCCTCGCTCGTCGTTGATTCTGCTCAACGACGCGGAATCTCATCTTGTGCTTGATCCGGTAGACGTTGCAGACAATCCCGCGTCCGTGGCATTCGATCGCGCAAATTCGTGACAGATTGCGCAATTATTCTAAGTGGTGGTGAAAGCAAAGCCCATGCAGTATCAATCGGATTCAACGTCTGACTGGGCGCCGCGCCAGGCGAACTGATAAAGGCCTACCGCAATTGCAAGAACCTTCGCCTTCATTCGGAGCCGACTTTGGATTGTGATCTCATCGAACAAATCAAAAAGGCCTTCCAAGCCGATGACGCCGGCCAGGTCCGCGCGCTCTTGGATCAGCATCCCGACCTCAAAGCCAGGATCAACGAACCCATCGGCCCGTTTGATTCGCCGGCAATTGTCTGCGCGAAGAGCCGCCCGATGCTCGACGTGCTCCTCGCCGCGGGGGCCGACATTAACGCCAAGAGCAACTGGTGGGCCGGCGGGTTTGGCCTTTTACATTCGGCCGATCCTGACTTGTGCGCCTATGCCATCGAGCGCGCCGCGGTCGTGGATGCGCATGCCGCGGCGCGCCTGGGCATGTTGGACAAGCTCCGGGAATTGATTGCACTCGATCCGGCTGTCGTGCACGCGCGCGGCGGCGACGGGCAAACTCCCCTCCACTTCGCCAGCACAATCGAGATCGCCGCGTATCTTTTGGACCATGGCGCGGACATCGACGCCCTCGACGTGGACCACGAGTCCACGCCCGCCCAGTACATGATCGCCGACCGGCAAGACATCGTCCGTTACTTGATCGGCCGTGGCTGCAAGACCGACATCCTCATGGCGGCCGCCATCGGCGACGTCGATCTCGTCCGCCAAAGGCTCGACGCCGACCCGGACAGCATCCGCGTGTGTGTGAGCGACGAATATTTCCCGATGATCGGCCAAAGGTCCGGCGGCACGATCTACCAATGGACGCTTGGCTGGTACGTATTCGCCCATCAAGTGGCCGACAAATTCGGCCACCCCGACGTGCTGCAATTGCTCATGGAGCGCAGCCCAGCGCCGGTGAAGCTCATCGCTGC
>JAKEFD010000465.1 GCA_022616245.1 Gemmataceae bacterium | reverse complement strand
GTCGGCCGCGATCTGCGTTCGATGAACGATGTTGCCGGCTTGGTCGAGAATGCACACCGCCAAGAGCCTGGCGTGCAAATCAATGCCGCAGTAGAATCGATACCTCTCGCGAAGAGGCCATGATGTGTATCGTCGCTGCACCCGACATGGACGGCAAAACGTCTTTGCGCGATATACTGTGTAGCGAGCGCCCATGCGGGTGAGCTTGCTCGTTGGGCCATTATGGCTACTTGGCGTACCGAAGCATGTGCCCTGTTCGACTTCCCAGCCGGACGTTACAGTTTTCGTCGCGGCAAGGTCGATCTCTTTCGCGATCTCGTGGAGTGTGGCATGTTCCATCGGCTGAGGAGCACGTGGCCCGTTGTGGTCGTCGCCCTCTTTGCCAGCGCGGTAAGAAGCCAGGAGGCGTTGCCGCCGCGCGAGGTCAAGGTTCTCCCGATATTCTTCGTTCCCAAAGGAGAATCCAAACCCACGGAGGATCAGGCCAAACAGCTCATCAAGCATCTCGAATGGTCGCAGGCCCGGTATGGCGAGCTCCTCCCGAACCAGGCCACTTTCAAGATTGCGCAAACGGAACCGCGCGTCTATCAGTCGGGACGCGAACTTGCGTTCTTTCGAAATCTGCCCAAAGGTGGCAAGTTAGACTTCGCCACATCTGTCGTCGGCGAGCTGCTCGATGACTTGAAATACACCCGATACAACTGCCCGTATGTGCTCCTCTGCGTCATGATGAATCCGAAAGATGACTTCCCCGTCGGCGGGGGGCGGCCGCTGAATGGCGGTTACAACACGGGCGGCGGGCTCGTCGTCCTGTCGTCGTTCGCCCTGGACAGAATCCCGAATTTTCAATCCACCTTGCAGCACGAGCTGGGTCACTCCTTCGGCTTGCCCCATGTGGACGTGAATGGTTACGACATGAAAAAGAGCGACTCATTCATGTCCTACAACCAGGGCCACCACACGAACGGCTTCAAACCAAGCTCCACCCCTGGACGGATGATCCCGGAGGACCTGCGCGGCTTGGCGTTCAATCAACGAGTTTTCCCCGGACTGCGATTCGACCCAAAGAAGGACGCCCCGCAAGGGTACACCCTGGCAGAGGCCGTGCCATTGGGACCCATGAAAATTGAAGGCCAGCCCAATGGCGTGCGGGTGACTACCAAATCAGGTGAGGACTTCGGCAGCAAGGTTGCCAACATCGTGCAGGTCAATGGACGGATCAAGCCAAGCGCCAAGACCGGCAAAGTCACTTTTGACGCAAGTAAGATGTGGCAGTCGGCAAAGTCCACTAGGGGTTGGGTGGCAGTGGAGGTCGCTTTCCCGTATGACGTCGACCTGACGCGCGTTACGATTCACTCGCAGCATAGCGGCCAGCACCACGCCGCCCACGCAGCGCGTATTTCCGTGCAGGATGCCAACGGCAAATTCACGCCCGTCGCCAACGTGAAATTGAAGTCCGCGGACGATACGGCAAGCTTGCCGCTCAAGCAGGGTCGCGCCGTGAAGGGCCAGGTGTGGACTTTCGAATTCCAGACCGGCCCAAGCGGCTCGGTTACGCTGCGCGGTCTGCGGTTTTTCTCGGGCGACGCCGAACTGTTTCCGCCGCTCGTTCCCAGTCAGCCATGAGCAGGCTGTGGAGGTTAAGCGCAATGGCTTCGGCCGAGCAGCCGCGCACATTCTCGCCTATGCAGCACGCCGGAATCCGCGTAGAATCATGTCAGGTGTTGCATGGCAAAAAAAAGGCAACCTGTCGTTCTCACCGGTCTAACATTCCCTGTTGAAAAACCGGCT
The DNA here is from genome assembly GCA_022616245.1 of Gemmataceae bacterium. Taxonomy (GTDB): domain Bacteria; phylum Planctomycetota; class Planctomycetia; order Gemmatales; family Gemmataceae; genus JAKEFD01. The sequence goes on along the minus strand of JAKEFD010000465.1, from coordinate 30,039 downwards.
TGGGAACACTTTCTCTATTTGAAGCTCTTTGTCACGAATAGCGGCGGCTGGTGACACACTTCGGCGGTTTTCGCGCTCCTTGTGCGCGCCGGATCGGCGTCACCGCGCGGCGCCGCCCCCTTCTCTTTCCGGTTGTTTCCACCACCAGGAGTTTTCGCCATGCGCTTGATTGTTGCAAGCGTCCTGACCCTATTCGCACTGGATCATTCTCAGGCCCAGGCTCAACGACCCGCCGAGAGTGTGCGTTTTGAAAGTCCAGACGGAGTGAGACTACGAGGGCTGTTTTATCCGGCCGTGGGCGCCAAGAGTCCGTGCGTACTGCTGGTCCACGAATTGGGACAAGACAGCCGGCGGCGCGTTTGGAAAAAGTTGGCGGCGAAGATGCAAGCGGAAGGGTACGCGGTATTGGCGTTCGATTTGCGCGGACACGGGGAGAGCGTCGAAGTCGATGCCGACAAGTTTTGGGCGAACGCGTTTCGCAATCGCGCGCGCGTGCGCTCCACTGATCCCAATGCGATAGACTTCCAAAAGTTCGATAAGCGCTATTACCCGGTTCTGGCGAACGATATCGCCTCGGCCAAGGCCTACCTGGATCTCAAGAACGACGCCCGGGAGTGCAACTCGTCCAATCTCGTCATCGTCGGCGCAGGCACGGGCGCCACGCTGGCGGCCCTGTGGATGAACGCGGAATGGCATCGCTACCGCTACTTTCCCGCCACGGTCTTTGAACCTGTGCCGCGGATGGCCAACACTCCCGAAGGGGAGAACCTCATGGGCGCGGCGTTCGTCGATTGCAGCTCGACCCTGGGATCGCGCCGGGTCAATCTGCCTGCCGTCCTGGAAGTGCCGGGCCGGATCGGGAAAACTCCGCTCGTCCTTCTCTATGGCGCAGACAACGAGGCGAGCGGGCGCGTGGCATCAGCGCTCGAGAAAAGCCTGAAAAGAAACGGACAGGCGCTGCCGTTTACGGCCGCCGTGACCATTCCGGACGCGGGCGACCAGGAGGGAAGTCAGCTGCTCGCCGCCGAATCTGTTCAATCGGCAATTATCGATTACGTCGACAACGTCAAAGAAAACCGGGCACGCGAATGGGAGGAAAAGGTCTTCCGTAACGCGTTATATGTTTGGCGTCTTCCGTTCTTGGGAAATCAAATACGTTCGGCCAACACGTTGGGCGAGCGAACGCTGTTGTTCAATACCTACGAAGGCTTTCTCCCCTCACGCTAAGCGCAGTTTTGATTTCGCGCGACGTCAACACAAGGGGAATCGCATGCCGGTTGCATCACGCATTGCGCTGTCCAAAGGATTGCGCATGGGATTCCTGATCGCGGGCGTCGTGGGCATAGCGACAGTCGCCTTAGCCTGGCTGCAAGCACAACGTGAACGGCGCATCGATCTGGAAGACCTCGACCGCCGCATGCATCTGGTTACACACCAGATCAAGGACAGCGTGCACGACGCGCTGCGCCGGCCGGAGAGCGGGACAGCCAAACTCTTGGCTGACCAGCTTGAGGGCCATCGCCGTTTGCTGGGCTTTGCCGTCTTTGGGCCCGACGGCCGCCGGATCGCGTCGGGCAAAGCAGTCGCCGAGTTCACCGAAGAAATGAAACCCGCGTTGCTGCAGGCGCTCGCCGGCAAGTCCGAGGCGATCGCAACGATTCGCGCACAGGACACGAATCTACAGGTGCTGGCCACGCGGCTGACGAATGAAGACGGAGCGTTGCAGGGTGTGCTTGTCGCGGTCCACGAGATGTCGCACCTGGACGAGCGCGCCGCCATGCGCATGGTCCATTTTGCCTATTGGATACTGCTGATCACGTTCTTGCTCATTATCTTGGTCGTCGGCGTCACCTGGGCCGCCTACGAACGTCCATTGAAAAACCTGGCCGAGTGGATGCGGCGGCTGCGCACCGACAACGCGCCCGAAGCGCCGCCCACGGGATTGCCCGTGGCACTGCTGGCCAGCGAAACGGAGCGGCTGGCCGCTTCTTTCCGCGCCGCCCGTTTGCAGGTTTCCACTGACTCGCGCTCGATCACCCGCGATCATAAGCTCTGGACGCGCGAACGCTTGCGTGCCCAAGCGGTGGACTGTCTGCAGGGCGGACAATTGGTTGTCGTCAGCAATCGTGAACCGTACATGCACCAGCTGCGCGACGGCAAGCCGCGCTTGATCGTTCCCGCCGGCGGTCTGGTGACAGCGCTGGATCCCATTCTCCAAGCCTGCGGCGGGCTCTGGGTCGCCCACGGGGCCGGTGACGCGGACCGCCAGACTGCCGATGCCGGCGGCCGGCTCACCGTGCCGCCCGACGACGGCCGTTACACATTGCGTCGCGTTTGGCTGTCGCGCGAGGAGGAACAAGGCTACTACTACGGACTGTCCAACGAGGGCTTGTGGCCGCTGTGCCACCTGGCTCATGAACGTCCGACCTTCCGCGCTTCGGATTGGGACCACTATGTGGAGGCCAATCGCCGTTTCACCGCCGCGATACTGGAGGAAATCGGTTCGAGTGAGGCAACCGTGTTGGTGCAAGATTTCCACCTCGCACTTGTGCCGCATCTTTTGAAACTGGCTCGGCCGGATATTCGCGTGGGGGTATTCTGGCACATCCCCTGGCCCAACCCGGAGGCCTTTCGCATCTGCCCGTGGCGCGCCGAGATCCTCAAAGGCATTCTCGGCGCTGATCTGGTGGGCTTTCACTTGCAACAATACTGCAACAATTTTCTGGACACCGTCGATCGCATGGTGGAGGCCCGCCTCGATTGGGACCATTTTGCCGTCGAGTTGGGCGGGCGTCGCTCGCTCGTGCGCCCGTTCCCTATCAGCATCGAAAGCTGGGCCGAGCGCGGTGTGCCGTTGGGCGACGCACTGACCCGGCAAACGGCCCAGCTGCAGGAACGCTACAAACTGGATTACGGACCCATTATTGTCGGCGTCGACCGCGTGGACTACACCAAAGGACTTCCCGAACGGCTCCGCGCCGTGGGCCGCTTTTTCGAGAAGTATCCCCAGCACCGCAGAAAACTCACGTTCGTGCAGCTCGCGGCCCCCAGTCGAACGCACCTGCGCCGCTATCGCGAGCTCATTGTCGAGCTGGAGTCGCTCGCCGACGAGATCAATTGGAAGTTCCAAGCCGAAGACTGGAAACCGATCCATTTCCTGGTCGACCACCACGACGCCGCCACGGTGCACGCCTTCCTGCGAATGGCTTCGGTCTGTCTGGTCAGTTCGTTGCACGACGGCATGAACCTGGTTGCCAAAGAATTCGTGGCGGCCAAGCCGGAGGAGGACGGCGTGCTCGTCCTCTCGGAATTCGCGGGCGCCGCCCGCGAGTTATCCGACGCCCTGATTATCAACCCATACGACACCGAGCAATTCGCGGACACCATTCACGCCGCCGTCGAAATGGATGTTCCCGAGCGGCGCGCACGCATGCAGCGCATGCGCCAGGTCGTTGAGGAGCACAACGTCTACTGGTGGGCAGCTACTTTCTTGACAGAGCTGTCGGCGACGCGCACCTCCGATTTGAGAAATAGCGGACAATTCGAATTGCCCAAAGGACTCAAAACTGCTGGAGTGCATGTATGAGTCGCCCGCTTGGGGTGCAGCTCCTGTCGTTGGTGACTGTTGCTGGCGGAGCGGCCTCGCCAATCGCTTTGCCGTTCACACTCGTCGGAAGGAGGGTTGGTAACTGAACTTTGCATGAAGCCGAGGATCGAACCATGCGATACGGGAACTGTGCGATCTTGTTTGCGCTGGCACTGGGCGCGGTGGCGGTCGCGGATGAAGCCGAGAAACGTGCGGCCCAGGTCGTCGAAAAACTCGGCGGATATCTTACATGGGACGAGGCGAAACCCGGCTGGCCAATTATGATGGTGGACCTCTCCGGCAAGCCGGTGACTGACGCGACACTGAAAGAACTCGCCCCGCTGACAAATCTTACCAGCTTGAACCTCAGCCATACTCCGACGACGGACGCTGGTACGGCGCACCTCGCCCAGATGAAAAACCTCACCAGGCTGAACCTCAACTATACCAAGGTGACGCATACCGGGATGAAGAATCTGTCCCTCCTGAAAAACCTCAAAATCTTGGAACTGCGCTCCACGGCGCTGACGGACGCGTGGTTGAAGGACTTTGGTCAGCAGACAAACCTCGGCACCCTGGACCTCGGCGAGACCACAGTTACTGACGCGGGACTGAAGCACCTCGTTGGCCTGAAGAACCTCACCAACCTGTACCTCAACTCAACTCAGGTGACGGATAAGGGCCTGAAAGACCTCGCCCCGCTCAAGAAGCTCGCGTCCTTGGATCTTCAGAAGACCGGCGTGACGGGCGCGGGCCTGAAAGATCTCGCGCCTTTGACAAATCTCATTGGGGTCAACTTGATCGAAACGGCCCTGACGGACGCGGGCTTGAAGAATCTCGCTTCGTTGACGAGCCTCACCGACCTGCACATTGTCGGCACTCAGGTGACAGACACAGGGCTGGAAGCGCTCGCCCCACTGACGAACCTCACCAAATTGAATCTCCGCTCGACCAAAGTAACCGACGCCGGCTTGAAGCATCTTGCACCGCTGACGAAACTGACCTCCCTCCACCTGCGCTTGACCCGGATTACGGACGCGGGCCTGGAGCACCTTATTTCGCTCAACAAACTCACCAACCTGGACCTCGGCTTCACCGATGTGAAGGACTCCGGGATGAAGGATCTGGCCAAGCTGAAGGATCTCACTCTGCTGAGCATTGGCAACACCAAGGTGACGGACGCGGGGTTAAAAGATCTCGCCACGCTGGAAAGACTCACTAGCTTAGACCTCCGCGAAACCGGAGTGACGGATGCCGGAATGAAGCACCTCTTTGCGCTGAAGAAACTCAACACGTTAGAACTCTTCGGCACCGCCGTGACCGACGCCGGAGTCGCCGAACTTCGAAAGGCGCTGCCGACGTGCAACATTTTTCGATGACCGTCGGGCACGCCGTTTGCAAAACCCCCAATCACTTTTTCATGTGGAACAACGCGGCAGCAGATTGAGGCCGCAGCGCGAAAAGTCTGCGCCTTGGCATACCAAGAATCGTTTAAGAATCGCGGTTAGCCACGGCTACGACAAGCACAAGCGCGATTCGACCGCCCAAGATGGGAATCTTTGTTCTCACAAGTGTGAAGCACAGGTCACGTCCGGCGTTGAACGTCATCCCGGCGTGTTGGTCGATTCTAGTTTTACGTCGTCTGGGTCGCGCTCGGTGCGCGGTTCGAGGCGGCGCACTTTGCAACAGGGAGGGTTTTCCATGAATCTGTTCCGTACTAGCATCGTCATCCTGTTCGCCGCGGCTTTGGTGTTGGCATTCGCCGCCCCGATTTATGCGGCCGACCAGGACGGCAAGGTCAAGTCCATTCAGGCTGACAAGAAGACCTTTACTTTGACCGACAAGGACGGCAGGGACCACAACTTCGCTGTGGCTGCCACTGCGAAAATCCTTATCAACGACAAGGAGTCGAAACTCGCAGATCTCAAAGTCGGCGACATGCTCACGGCCACTTGGGAGCAACGAGGCGACCAACGGGAGGTGTCAAAGATTGTCTGCAAGAGGACGAAGTGAGCAGCCGGCAACGGCTGGTCCATCGCGTAGGTTTTTGCAGCCATAAGGCTGCCCACTACACTCGCCGGGAAAAAAGCGGCGGTCCGATATGGACCGCCGTTGTTCGTTTTGCGATCTCATTAGACAACACTAGCCCGACGCGCAAGCGGGGGATCACTAGACCGAGGCGCGAGCGAGGGATCGTCAACTTTTGCACTAGAATAAACGAATGGCCGCCATTCGCCTCGACAAAGTCTCGAAGACCTATCCAAACGGGGTTCAGGCTTTAAAGGACATCGAACTGGAAGCTGCTGCCGGGGAATGGCTTGCGCTGGTCGGCCCGTCCGGGTGCGGAAAGACCACTACGTTGCGCGTCATCTCGGGTTTGGAATCTCCTTCGAGCGGCCTGGTCCGAATCGCCGGGAAAGATGTGACGCAACTTGAGCCTTGGAAAAGAGATGTGTCGATGGTTTTTCAGCGGCCCGCTCTGTTCCCCACCAAAAGTGTTCGGCAAAACCTGCTGTTCGGCCTGAGTACACCGTTTGCCGAGGGTCGCGCTGTCGAAATTGCCCGGTTGCTCAAGATCGCTGACCTTCTGGACCGGTATCCGGCGGAGTTGTCAGGCGGACAACAGCAACGGGTCGCCTTGGGGCGGGCGCTCGTGCGAAATGCCTCGATCTGCCTTTTGGACGAGCCTTTCGGTCAGCTGGACGCTCCCCTAAGACGTGAATTTTCTAAGGATTTGCCCTTGCTCCGGAGCCGTTTCCCCGCGACAATAATAATCGTAACCCACGATCCCGCCGAAGCTCTGACTCTTGGGGATCGCGTGGCGGTGCTGAGAGACGGGGTTTTGGTGCAAGTCGACACCCCGGAACAACTGCGCCACCAACCGCGCGATACCTTTGTGACAGAGTTTTTGGCGCGATGATTTATCGTAAGGATGTTCCATGGCTTTCCTGCAAGAGCTAAGGTTGGTTGCATCGGGATAGCCAGGGAAGGTGCTCTGACGCAGCTTTGCGCGGACGCATCAAAAGTGGGCTTCGACCCACTTTTTTTGTTTTTAGGCCATTCGTCTTTGGACATTGGTCACCCGGAGGTGACGAATGGCCCAAAGAGAATTGGCAGGTGGCCGAGCGAGGTTTGATCCATGATGAAAGGCTCGGAACTGTTGCGGCTCGTGGACCAAATGCACCACGAGAAGAACATCAATCGCGACATTATCTTCGAGGGCATTGAAGCCGCCGTGCAGCTCGCCACGCAAAAGAAATTCGGCGAGGAGTCGGGCGTGGTTGTCACGCTCGACCGGGACACAGGCGAGATCAAAGCCAAGCGCGGCGAGGAAGCGATCGACCCGGAAGAGCTGGGCCGTATCGCCGCCCAGAGCGCCAAGCAAGTGATGATCCAGAAAATTCGCGAGGCGGAGTGCAATTCCGTCTTTGACGAATACGCGGCCATGAAAGGCGACCTGGTGCACGGCACCATCACGCGGCACGACGGCGGCGCAGGCATTGTTACCCTCGGCAAAACCGAGTCCATCCTGCCGCGCGGGGAGCAGATCCCGGGTGAGACGCACCACGTCGGCGAGCGCATCAAGGCCGTCATCCTCGACGTGCGCAAGGTCGGGCATCGGGTCAAGATCGTGCTGTCGCGGACGCATCCGGACTTTGTGCGGCGGCTATTCGAGAATGAGATTCCGGAAATTGCCGACCGCACCATCGAGATCAAGGCGTTGGCGCGCGAGGCGGGCTATCGGGCCAAGATCGCCGTCTCCAGCATCGACCTCAAGGTGGACTGCGTCGGCGCCTGCGTCGGCGTGCGCGGCTCGCGCATCAAGAATGTGGTGGACGAACTGGGCGGCGAGCGCATCGACATCGTTCGTTGGAACGACTCGCTGCAGGTGATGATTCCCAACGCCCTGCAGCCGGCGCAAATCGAAGAGGTGTTTTTGTACCCCCGTTTGGGCCGCGCCATCGTCTTGGTGAAGGAAGACCAACTGTCTTTAGCAATCGGCCGGCGCGGCCAAAACGTGCGGCTGGCGAGCAAGCTTGTCGGTTGGGACATAGAAATCATGACGCACGAGGAGCTCAACGAGAGCATCGAACGGGCCGTCGGTTGGTTTAGCCAGGTGCCGCACATTGCCGACGAGCAGGTCGAAACGTTTATCGAAGAGGGTTTCTTGTCTTACGACGACCTGACGTTCTTGGAAATCGCCGAAATGGCGGAATTGGCGGGCGTCACGGAAGAACAAGCGCAGGAAATCGTCGATTACGCCGAAGACGCCTCGATGCGCGTTGAGGAAGAACAGCGGGCGGCGAAGGAGGCGGCCGAGGCCGCCGGCGATACCGGCGAAGTCGAGGAACAGCCCGGACGCTCCGTGGCCGCACAGCTTACTCCCGCGCAGCAGCTCTTCCGGGACGATGTCCCGACCGAGCCGGTTGAGGTGAAGCCGACGGTGGAAAGCGTGTTTGGTCCGGACATCCCGGACGAACCTGTACAACCGGCGGCGGAAGCAACTGTGGAGGAGACACCGGCTGCACCGGAAGAAAAGCCTGCCGAATAGTAGTCCCCACGCTCCGCGTGGGGTTTTGGGCAGCGCCCCACGCGGAGCGTGGGGTCTACTATGGTGTCTTGGTTCGGTACAATGAAATCAATGGAAACGTAGTTCCAAAACTCGGAGTTGGGCAATCTCTTTCAAGGGGGTTTTGGATGGTAAGTTAATCTCAAGGAGTGCCGCTTGCAGCAGCAGAAAGAACGAGTGCGCGTCTATGCCTTAGCGCGGGAATTGAATGTCGAAAGCAAAGACCTTTTGGACATCGCCAAAACGGCCGGCTTGGACGTCAAGAACCAGCTCAGTAACTTGGAGCCGGAACATGTGATCCAATTGCGCGACCTGGTGAAAAAGGGCGCCAAAGGGTCTGTCGCGGCTTCCGCGCCGGCCAAGCCTACGCGCTTGCCGGATGTGCACAAGTCCGTGCCCACGCTTGCCGGTCGCCCCAAGCGCGAGGCGGAACCCGCGCGCCACGAGCCGGCGCCGGTCGCCAAACCCGTCGAGACTCCGCCCGTTCCGATCGCCGAAAGTCCTCCGCCGCAACCGCCGCCCACCGAAGAAAGCAAGCCTGCCTTGGCGCCGGCCGCAGTGGACAAACCCGCGACCGCGCCTCCGCCAGCGCCGCCCGCCCCCCCGGTCCAACCCATCAAGGCGCCGGACGCCAAGCCGCCGCTTGCGCCCGCGGCAACGGTCGGTAAAGTCCCCACGCTTCCCGGCGGATCGAAAGCACCGCCCGCGCCGCCTTCCAGGCCGACCGGCAGGACAGGGCCGCGCCGGGAGCTACATCCGGGTCTGGGTCCGCGCGCGGTTCCTCCCCCCACGCTCAAGCCGCTGCGTGCGCAGCCCAAAAAAGACGAACCTAAAGTTCAACAGCCGATCGCCCGACTCACCCAGGAGCAACTTCGCGAAGGCAAACCGATTCGCGCCGAGGACCTCTTGCGCGGGCAGCCGACTCAGGCCGTCAGCGTCGGCGACGAAGAAGAGGACGACGACAAGAACAAAGGCAAGAAGCCGAAGGCCCTCGTCGGCCGCCAGGGCCGCAAGGAAGCGCGCACCAAACGCGCGAATGAGCGCAAGAAGACCACCAGCGCCGAGGAAGTCGAAATCCTGCGCAATCGCGTCAAGGACGACGACGACTACCGCGCGGGGCACACGCTAACGCGTCTTAAAGAACGCAAGCTCAAACAAAAACAACTCACCGCGCCGCGTAAGGGGAAAAACGAATTGGTGCCTCCCATCACTGTCCGCGCGTTGTCCGAGGCTTTGGGTGTGCGCTCCGGAGAATTGCTGTTCCGGCTTCTCAACCACGGCGCACCGCCCAACACCACGATCAATTCCACGATCGAAACCGAAGTGGCGCAAGTCGTTGCCCTCGACTTCGGCAGTGATATCCGCATCAAGGAATCCCACAATGCCGAAGATCTGGCGCTTGCGGAATTCGACAACCCGGACAACCCGGAAGATCTCGTGCCGCGGGCGCCCATCGTGACCATCATGGGCCACGTCGACCACGGCAAGACAAGCCTGTTGGACCAGATTCGCAAGACGGACATCGTCGCCACCGAGGCCGGCGGCATCACGCAGGTGATTCGCGCATGGCGCGTCGAGCATGGCGGCCGCCCCATCACCTTCCTCGATACGCCCGGCCACGAGGCCTTTACCAAGATGCGGGCGCGCGGCGCCCAAGTCACCGATATCGCCGTCATTGTGGTTGCCGCTGACGACGGCGTTATGCCGCAGACGGAAGAAGCCATCCAGCACGCCAAAGCGGCGGGCGTGTCCCTGGTAGTCGCCATCAACAAGGTGGACTTGCCAAGCGCCAACATCAACAAGACGCGCCAGCAACTGTACGGACTCGACGTCCTGCCCGACAACATGGGCGGCGACGCGCCGTTCGTGGAAACCAGCGCCGCCACGGGTAAAGGCATCAATGAGCTGCTGGATCAGCTCTCCCTGGTCGCCGAGCTAAAGGAATTGAAGGCGAACCCAAAGAAGCCGGGGCGCGGCACTTGCCTGGAAGCCATGCTGAGCGAAGGCGAAGGCGTGCGTGCGACGCTGCTGGTCAGCGACGGCACGCTGCGCCGCGGCGACATCATCTTGTGCGGCGCCGCCTATGGCCGTATTCGCCAGCTCTACGACGACTTGGGCCGGCCTATCGACGAAGCCGGTCCGAGCGTGCCGGTGCGCATCACTGGTCTGGACATGGTGCCCAACGCCGACGACCCGTTCTACGTCTTGCCGGATTTGGCCGTGGCCCGCGAAGTTGCCGAGAATCGCAAATCGGATCTGCACGAGTCCACACAGGTCAAGCGCTCGCCCTTGACGCTCGAAAAACTGACCGAGACCAAGGTAGCGGAGCTCAAGATCATCCTCAAAGGCGACTTCCGCGGCTCCATCGAGGCTATTCGCAAAGAGCTCGACAAGCTGAAGCACGAGGAGGTCCGCGTGCGCGTCCTCAAGGACGGACTGGGCGGCATCACCGAGGCCGACGTCTGGTTGGCGCTCACTTCGCCCGACGACACGATCATCGTCGGCTTCAACGTCGTGCCGGACAATCAGGCCATGGCGCTGGCGGAGGAAAAAGGCGTGCAAATCCGCCAATATGACATCATTTACAACCTGGCGAACGATATTCGCTCGGCCCTGGAGGGCAAGCTCAAACCCAAAGAAGAGGTGGTGCACTTGGGCCGGGCCGTCGTGCGCGAGACGTTCAAGATCAGCCGGGTGGGCACGGTGGCCGGCTGCCATGTGTCGCAAGGCACCATTCGCCGCAACGGCAAGGTGCGTGTCATCCGCGACGGCGTGGTCATCTACCCGCCGCCCGACCGCACTGCCGGTTTGGAGTCGCTCAAGCGCTTCAAGGAAGACGTGGCCGAAGTCCGCGAAGGATTCGAATGCGGCATCAAGATCGCCGGCTACGACGACATCAAGGTCGGCGACGTCTTCGAATTCTTCCGCGTGGACCAGGTGCAGAGAACGCTATGATTGTAGGCACGTTGAAAGTGCGCCTGCTCTTGCGCGAGGCGCGCAGCCTCAAGGACAAGCGCCAGGTGGTGAAAAGCATCAAGGATAAGCTGCACAATAACTTCAATGTCTCGGTGGCGGAGATCGAGGGGCAGGACAACCGGCAATTGGCGGTCTTGGCGATGGCGATGGTGAGCAACGAAACCCACCATCTGAAGACCGCGCTGGGGCAGATTGTGCAAGCCCTGCGCGTGCATCCCGTGGCGGAACTGTTGGATCACGAGCTGGAAGTCTGATTCATCGTTTACCTTTCGCGCTCGCAGGGAACCTGCGAGCGCGAAAGGTAAACTGGACATGATGTAGTCGTTATGAAAACACATCGAGTAGCGCGTGTGGCCGAGGTGATTCGCGAGGTCGCGGCCGAAACGATTCTGTTTGAGCTGCAAGATCCGCGCATCAAGGGCGTGACGGTCACGCGCACGGAAGTGTCCGCCGACCTGCAGCACGCCAAGGTCTACGTCTCGATCATGGGCACCCAGAAGGAACAAGATTTGTGCATGCACGCACTTAGGCGCTCGGCGGGGTATGTGCAGTCCAAACTGGGCTCACGGCTCAAGACGCGCTACACGCCGGTGCTTAAGTTCCATCTGGACGAAGGCGTCAAGAACAGCATTGAAATAAGCCGCCTCATCAGCGAGGCGCTGGCGCAATCCAAACCGGCAGGCGAGACGTCGTCCGCCGACCCAGCGGCTGACCAAAAAGCGGAGGAGAACGACCGCGGCGCTTGACCCCGCCAGGCTGAATCCGCCCCTCGCCTTGTCAGGGAGTGGGTGGATGAGGAGAATTCAATCCGGTCGTTCTTATGGAGTTCGAAACCATGGATAGGGCGAGTGACATTGTCATGACCACCAGCAAACAAAAGGTCGTCAGTCAGGTGTTTCACCTGGGAAAGAACGGCAAGGTCGGCGCGGCCCGCGACTTGCCGGTGCTGGAACAATTCCTGTACGCGATTTGTCGTGAAGGCGCCACGCCCGAGGCGGCCGATAAGGCCTTCGACGGTCTGCAAAAACGCTTCTTCGATTGGAATGAAATCCGCGTCAGCTCGGCACGCGAAATCGCCGACGCCATCGAGGAGTTTGTCCCCGACGCCGAGAATCGCGGCCAGCGCCTGATCAACTTTTTACAGGAAGTTTTCGAATCGACCTTTTCCTTCGATCTGGAAAGCATGCAGAAGAAAGGACTCAAGCAAGCCGCGAAGCAACTGGCGCGCTATCAGGCGGCCTCCGACTTTGCCGTCGCTTGGGTCATTCAGAAGAGCCTGGGCGGCCACGCCATTCCGGTAGACGCTCCGTCGCTGCGCGTCTTGCGCCGCCTGGGTGTATTGGAAGAAGGTCAGAACGACGGCGAAGCCCAACGCGCTTCTCTGGAACACCAGGTTCCCAAGGCGAAGGGCGCCGAATTCGTCGATTTGATCAGCGTCTTAGCCGACGAGCATTGCTGGGACCCCGACCCGGCCTGCCCGGCGTGCCCCCTGGGGAAGGTGTGCCCCACCGGCATCGAAACGAAGTTGGCTGCCGTGTCCACCGGTCACAAGAAACCGCGCTAAGTCATGTTTGAGAACGCTGGTAAACTGCGCAGCCCTTGGCGCAGGTATGAATTCTCATTAAGTTGACATAGAGCCCGGTTCGATGAAGGATATATGGTGCGCCGTGCCGTTTGCGTGTTGCTGATCGCGCTTCAGCTTTTGCTCCCAGGGCTGACGGTTGCGCATGCGCACGACGAGGTGGGACAAGGAAGCGCCGGGGAAAGCGACGAACTCCGAACTCCTTCTCGCTCCAGCGCTTTCCACGTCCACATTCTTCCTTTTGGTCCCGCGCATCACCACTCGCATCACCATCACGGCCACAAGCACGAAGTCGACGACCAAGGCAGCGCCACAGACTCCTCCCAGAGTGACGACTCGAACGCGCCCGATTCGCCGCTGGACGAGCACGATCAGAACGCTTGTTACGGCCAATTCGCCATCGTGATCGGTGGCATTGGCAAGGTTTCTATAGTTCCAGCCATGGGCAAGTCGGTCACGTTGATTCTGAATTGGACAACTCTTGGGTTGTGGCAAAAAACAATCGACGACCCCGACACATCCGAACGCGCGCCACTTCCCGAGGGGATAGTCTGCGCGCCGAGCCCACTTTACCTTTCCACGCTTCACCTGTTGATTTAGATTTCGGTTGGCTTGGCCAAACTGCGCGCTTGGATTGCCTGTGAGCAGGGCGTTGTCCATCCAAGCTGCGTGCCCACTTCGCGGCACTTCGAAGACGCCATCAATGCCTTACGATCTCGAGATGGAGGTTTCGGATGAAGCGAGCAACCTCGAATCTGCTGTTTGTCGTCGCATGGTTCGGCATAGTGAGACCGCTCGTTGCCCAGACGGTAGGGCACCATTCCACCGCGCCGCGTGCGCCGGTGCTGTCATTCGCGGCTATCCAGCCATTGACCTTGAGTGATCTGATTCACTTGGCCCTTGAGCGAAACCCGCGCCTCGCACAGGCAGGATATGCAGTAGAAGGGGCGCGCGGACGCGCCGTCCAGGCCGGTTTATACCCGAACCCCACCTTCAGCGTGACCGGGGACGAACTTGGGGATCGCCAAGAACCGGGCGGCATCTGGACGGCTCCGTATGTCAGCCAAGAATTCGTGACGGGGCGCAAGCTCGGCTTGAGCAAGGCCGCCGCAGGGCGTGAAGTGGATCAAGCCGCGCTTGCCCTTGCGGCCCAGCGTTACGCGGTGTTCACGGCGATCCGCCAGAGTTACTACGAGGTGCTTGCACTCCAACGAAGGTCCGAAGTACTCGAAGGACTGGTGAAGGACCTGGAAAAATCGGTAAAGGACACACGCAAGCTTGTCGATGCGAAACAGCTAACTCGGCCCGACCTTCTTCAACTTGAGTTGGAATTGGAACGTTATCAGGCGGAACGCGAGGCTGCCCAACGTGAGCTACCGGCCACCTTTCGCCGGCTCGCGGCAGCTGTCGGCGTAACGGATCTCCCTTTTTCGACATTGACCGGTGCAATCGAGACCGGTGTACCCGATTACGACTTTGACCAGGTTCGGAACTACTTGCTGCAAGTCCATCCCGAGATTCAAATTGCCCAAATCGGTGTGCAACGTGCAAGAACTTTGGTTCAGCGCGCCCAGGCAGAAGCCATCCCCAACGTGACGGTCGGGGCAGGTTACGTACGCCAAAACCAAAACCGGTCGGACGACTGGACCATCGGCGTGAGCTTGCCGGTGCCGCTTTGGAACAGGAACCAAGGCAACATCCGGGCCGCACAGGCTCAGGTGGGCGAGGCCACGGCGGCGGTGTCACGTGTCGAGAATGACCTCGTTGGGCGATTGGCGTCGGCTTTTGCAACGTATGCCTCGGCGCGTCAGCGCGCCGATCGCTACCGGACCGCGATATTGCCCCGGGTTCGCGAGAACTATGAACTGTCCGTCAAACTGTTCAAGGGGGGCCAAATGGAGTACTTCCGCGTGTTGCAGGCCCACCGCGCCATCGCGGATGCAGACCTGGAATACATCCGCGTTCTGCGCGAACTTTGGGACGGAGCCGCCCAAATTGCCGGCTTGTTGCTGGCAGAAGAATGGCCCAGCCCTTCGCCCGCTGTTGCTCCCAAAACCGCTCCTTGATGCACCATGGAGTAAACTCATGCGACTACCACCGCCATTTCTGTGGATTTCCGCTGTGCTCATCACTGCCCTGGCAATTACCGGATACTTCACGCGCGAAACGTGGATGGCCTGGATCAGTGCTTCGCATCCCGAGAAAGAGTCCGACCAAGCTGCTCGTCCGTCTGACGAGCCCAAAATGCTGAAACTTACTCCCCAAGCGCGCAAAAACCTCAATCTGATCGCCCAACCGGTCAAACTTCAATCGTACTGGCGAAGCATTCAAGTGCCCGGTGTCATCGTCGATCGTCCCGGTCATTCCGACCGCGTCGTCACGGCGCCCGCTGCCGGAGTCATTGCCAAGATTCATGCATTCCCAGGCGACACCGTAAAGTCCGGCGATCGCTTGGTCACTCTGCGGTTGATCGGCGAGCAGCTGCAATCGACCCAGTCGGAACTGCTTCGAACAACGCGCGAAGTGCAAATTGTCAAGAAACAGCGTGGCATTCTGGGCGAATTGGCCAAGACGGGACTAGTGCAGGAACCCAAGCTTATTGAATTGGACAGCCAACTGTTGCGCTTCGAGGCGTCGATCCAGGCCTATCGCCAGGACTTGCTCACACGTGGGCTGACGCGCGCACAAATTGACGGCATCAGCGAAGGCAAATTCGTTTCAGAAATCGACGTGCACGTTCCGCCTTTGGCGGAGGACCATCGAATCGCTGTCAGCGTGGAAGGAAATCAAACGCTCCTTGGTTATGAAGTTGAGGAGCTCAAGGTCGAATTGGGCCAACAGGTCAACGCAGGGAACTTGCTCTGTCTGCTCGCACATCACCATTCCCTCTACATCGAAGGCCGCAGCTTCAAACGCGAAGCACCATGGTTGGAGAAGGCCGCGGCAAATGGTTGGCCGGTGCGTGTGGAGTTCCCCGAAGAAGAGAGCGATGCCTGGCCGACGCTCAACTCGACGTTCACTATCCGTCACCTTGCGAACACGGTCGATCCCGATAGTCGGACTTTCGCCTTTTTTGTGCCGCTCACCAATCAAGCGCGGTCCTACGAGAAAGAGGGGCGCACTCTCTTGGTTTGGCGGTTCCGTCCAGGACAGCGCGTTCGTCTGCACGTTCCCGTCGAGGAATTCAAAGACGTGTTCGTGCTCCCCGCCGGGGCCGTGGTCCGTGATGGGGCGGAAGCCTACGCGTTCGTGCAAAACGGCGACCTATTCCAGCGCCGGCCTGTGCACGTGGTCCATGAGGATCGACTCAACGTCGTGCTCGCCAACGATGGCGCCGTTCGGGCCGGCGTCCACTACCTTGCCCAAGGAGCGGCCGCATCGCTGAACCGCATTCTCAAAGCGCAGCACGCCGCCGGCGGTTTGCCTCCCGGCGCCCATTTTCACGCGGACGGCTCTCTCCATATTCCCGGCAAGTAAGGAGGCAGGACCATGCTCAATAGCGTCATCCGTTTTGCCCTCCGCTACCGCATGCTGATCGTGATCCTTAGCCTCGGTCTCATCGGCTACGGCAGCTATCTAGCCGGCCAATTGCCCATTGACGTTTTTCCGGATTTGGATCGCCCGCGCGTCGTCATCATCACAGAGTGCCGTGGCTTGGCGCCGGCCGATGTCGAAAAGCTGGTCACTCAACAGATCGAAATCGCCTTGCTGGGCGCCAACGGCGTGCAAGACGTGCGCAGCCAATCGGCCCCGGAATTGAGCGTGATCTACGTGGAGTTCGATTGGACCACGGATATTCGGTCCGCGCGCCAGACCGTGCAGGAACGCCTGGCCACTTTGCAAGGCGTGTTGCCGGACGTGGCTCGGCCGCAAATGGCGCCTACTGCTTCAATCATGGGGCAAATCGTAGTTGCCGGCATGTATCGCCAAGAAGGACCTGGGGGCGGCGAACTGGCCCCCGTGCCCAAAACCTATCTTCTCGCTGAGCGGCCAAGCGACGCGTCCGCGCCGATCCGTGTTTGGGAACCACGCGACCGGCGCCAGCCGGACACCTGGCAGCCAATCAAGCTCGATCACTTCGAGTGGCTCCCCGCCCGGCGCGACTTCAACGCCGAGCGCCGGGCAGCTTTGACCATTGCCGGACAGACGCACGAGGTTGTCTTCCCATCGCCAGTGGAACAACAAATGTCGCTGCGCACCACGGCGGACTGGGTGGTTCGTCCGCGACTGCTCAAGGTGCCAGGCGTGGCCGAAATCTTCATCCTGGGCGGCGAGCGCAAACAATACCAGGTGCTACTCGACCCTGCCGCACTTTTGGAATACGGCGTGAGCTTGCAGCAGGTCGAACAAGCCCTACGGGACAACAACCTCGACAGCAGCGGGGGTTTCGCCACCCAGGGCGAGATCGAAAGGCCGATCCGCGTTTTTGGGCGGCTTGGGCCGGAACCGCACAAAGTGATCGACGAACTACGTAAAGTGCCCCTGCGCACCACGCCTGAACGGACGATCTTGCTGGAAGAAGTGGCCCGCATTGTCGAAGGGCCGCAAGTCAAGCGCGGCGACGGCAGCGTCAACGGCCGCCCCGGTGTGGTTTTGACGATCGTCAAGCAACCCCACGTCGACACCCGCGAATTGACCGACCGCATCATTACCGCGCTGGAACAAACCGAAGCGACCTTGTCCGCCGACATTGTCGTCAACACCGAGCTTTTCCGGCTCAAAAACTTCATCGACCGCGGCATCTACAATGTTGGCGAGGCACTCGTGATCGGGGCGGTTTTGGTCCTCATCATTCTGTTTTTGTTCTTGCTGAATTTTCGCACTACCTTCATTACCCTGACGGCGATCCCTTTATCGCTCGTGATCACCACGCTGACGTTCCGGATCATCGGCTGGCTGACGGGCACTTACCTGTCGATCAACGTGATGACCCTTGGCGGCATTGCAGTCGCCATGGGCGAGCTAGTGGACGACGCCATTGTCGATGTGGAGAATATCTTTCGCCGTTTGAAGGAGAACAACGCGCTGCCAAAGCCGCGGTTCGCGTTGCGCGTCATTTACGAAGCCAGCGTCGAAATCCGCAGCGCGATCGTTTTCGGCACGGCGGTGGTGATTTTGGTCTTCTTGCCGCTGTTCGCGCTGTCGGGAGTCGAAGGCCGGTTGTTCGCCCCGCTCGGCGTCGCCTACATTGTCTCGATTCTGGCATCGCTGTTTGTGTCGCTCACGGTCACACCGGTGCTGTCGTATTACTTGCTGCCGCAAGCGCAGGCGACGCACCGCGCGGGGGACGGGCCGCTGTTGCGACTGCTGAAATGGGGCGCCACACCGCTCATTCGCCTGAGCATGGCGTGGCCGCGGTTGCTGTTGGCATTGACCTGGGCGCTGGTCGGCTTGAGCATTTGGCAACTGACGCGGCTAGGGGCGGATTTCTTGCCGAAGTTTGACGAGGGCAGCATCCAAGTCAACGTCGCTTTGCCGCCAGGCTCGTCGTTGCAAGCCTCCAATCAAGTCTCGAACATCCTCGACGACCACTTCCGCAAGATGCAAAAATCGCCGGACAATCCCGAGGGCGAGATCTTGCACTTCGTGCGCCGGACCGGCCGAGCTGAGCGCGATGAGCACGCCGAACCCGTCAACAAAGGCGAGTACATCTTGAGCGTCAACCCTGATTCCGGCCGCGGCCGCGATGAAATCTTGCATCAATTGCTGGCGGATTTGCGGGCAGCGGCCCCCGGTGTGGACATCGAGACCGAGCAGCCGCTGTCACATCTCATCAGCCATATGCTCTCGGGGGTCCAGGCCCAAATCGCCGTCAAGGTCTTTGGTGACGATTTAGACAAATTGCGCCAGGCCGCGGAGCAAATCCAATCTGTGATCCAAACGGTGCCCGGAGTGACGCCGCCCATTGTGGAGCCGATTCAGATGACCGAGGAATTGCACATTCGCCTGCGCGCCGATGACCTCGCTCACTATGGAGTCAGCCGTGCCTACGTAGCCGGCTTCCTGCAAACAGCTTTGCAAGGCGACCCGGTTTCGCAAATCCTCGATGGCCAACGGCGCTTTGACTTGATCGTCCGCTTGGAAGAAGCCTATCGCACGGACTATCCGCAGCTGGGCCGATTGCGGATCGACTTGCCGCCGGCGGACGGCAGGCCGCGCGGCCAGGTCGAGCTGCGCGAGCTGGCCGACATCGGCCCCGGCACCGGTCCGAACGCCGTCAACCACGACAACGCGCTAAGGCGCATCGTCATTCGTTGCAACACGCAAGACCGCGATTTGGCGAGTGTCGTTGCCGACATCCGGCAGCGCATCGGCGCCGCAGTGGAGTTGCCCCCCGGCTACTTCGTGGAGTATGGCGGCCAATTCGAAAGCCAGCAGCGAGCGACGACATTGATCGCTGTTCTGGCCGTCGTTTCCCTCGTCGGCATGTTCGTGGTGCTCATGATCCTGTTTCCGTCCGCGCCTATCGCGCTGCAAATCCTAAATGCGGTCCCTACTGCTTTTATTGGCGGGGTGTTGGCGCTGGTGCTGACGCGGCAAACGCTCACTGTGGCCAGTTTGGTTGGCTTTATTTCGCTGGGCGGAATCGCGGTCCGCAACGGCATTCTGCTCGTGACCCACTACTTCCACTTGATGAAGTACGAGGGCGAAGATTTCAGCAAGCAAATGATTCTACGCGGCAGCCTGGAACGACTGGCGCCCGTGCTGATGACCGCGCTGACTGCCGGCATAGCACTCATCCCGTTGGTATTGGGTGGGAACGAACCGGGCCGAGAAATTCTGTATCCGGTGGCGACAGTGATCCTTGGCGGCCTGACGACGTCCACGCTCTGCGAATTCCTAATCCACCCCGGCTTGTTTTGGGGCTTCAGTGGCCAGGACGCGGCACGGCTCGCCCGAGAAGATCACGCCGAAGAATCACTCACCGATCAATCTACGTGAAATTGGCACGAGATTGGCATTTACGGAATGAGGCTTGGACATTAGGTTGCAACCATCTTTTGGAGGACCATCGTATGAAGACCATCCGAATTCTAATGGGCGGCTTAACCATGGTCGCTGCCCTTGTTCTGACCGTGGGCTGCGGCGGGTCGGGCGACAAGAAGCCCAAGGGCGGCCCGATCGGCAAGCCCGGAGTGGAAGAGCACGGCGAGCATGGCGAGGGACCGCACGGCGGCGCCGTCGGCGACTGGGGCGGCGGCAAGTATCACTTCGAGTTCACCGTCGACCACGACGAGAAAGAGGCCACCGTATACATCTTGGGCAGCGACGAGAAAACTCCCGCCCCAATCAAAGCGAAAGACGGCCAATTGTCGCTGAGCATCAAGGGACTGAAGAACAAAGACGAATATTCCGTGGTGCTTAAGGCGGAGCCGCAGAAGGGAGATCCGGAGGGCAAGGCGTCCCGCTTCGTTGGCAAGGATGACAAGCTCGGCGTGGTGCAGGAATTCGCCGGTACGCTCAGCGGCGAGGCGGACGGCACGCCGTACACCGGCGACTTCAAGGAGGAACCGCCGTCAAAGAAGAAATAGAATCGCTTTTGGAAATGAAGCGGGCGGGAGCAAGATGCTCCCGTTCCGCTACTAGTCACGTCTTTCTTAAACTGATCAAGAAGATCGATAAGCGAAAACCGTACGCCGCACATTATCCTGCGCGGCAGCCTGGAACGGCTACTGTTTTCTTGCAGAAAGGATAAACCGATGTTTCGCATTAGCTTTGGTCTGTGTCTACTCTCATTGGCGGTCTTGATCGGCCTGGGCCCCGTGGGCTGCTCGAAAAAGCCGGTCGACAAACCCAATCCCCTGGCCGGCAAGAAAGGCGAAGACCATGACGAACATGGCGACGAAGGCCCGCACGGCGGCGCGCTGGCGGAATGGGGCGAGCACGAGTATCACGCCGAGTTCACCGTCGATCACAAGGAGAAAAAAGCGACCGTGTATATCCTCGATAAGTCCGCGAAGAAAGCGTCGCCCATTGAAGTGGAGTCCATCACGCTGACCATTGAAAACGTGAAGCCCAAAGTCACGGTCCAGCTCAAGGCCGACCCGGATGCCGGCGACCCCAAAGGCAAGTCGTCGCGCTTTACCGGCACGCACGACGCGCTGGCCAAGGAAATGGAGTTCAAGGGCGAAATCAGCGGCACGGTGGGCAAGACGCCGTATGCCGGCACGTTTGACGAGAAGCCGCACAAGCACAAGTAACGGCTGACGACCGACACCAGCAGTGATTACGTCTGCATTGTCGAAGGCAACAAGACGAAGAAACGACGCATGACAAACGGGGAGGCGATGATTACATTGAATACACGCAGTTGCAATCTGGAAGGAACTCGAACCGGCGATGGCTAGAAAACGCGCTGGGAAGCCCCCGCTGCAAAATGGACTCGACCTGCTTGCCCGGACAGCAAAGCGCCGGATTCGGCCGCTCATCTTACCGCGCTTGCTGGCTGCCGAAGCGGACAACATGCGATATCGGGGGGAGAAACAAGACCGCGCTTTCGCCGTCTTGCAAAAGTGGGCCTCGCTAGAAGAAAAAGGTCACTTGAAACGCAAGGAAACCTCACTCGACGCTGATTTTCTCCAGGAAGTTTTCGACGAAGGACTTGGCTATAAGCGGGCAACAGAAAGCCCCGAACAGTATCAACAGGAACGAGCCTTCACCCTTCCGGGCGTCGGAACTGCCGACGGCGCGCTGGGTCAATTCAAACCGTCACAGCCGCTCAGCCCCGTCGCCATCATTGAATTGAAGGGCGCCGACACCGATTTGGATCGCGACAAGTTCAATGGTCGCACGCCTGTCCAGCAGTGTTGGGATTACTTGAATGCGCTGCCGGACTGCCCTTGGGGCATTGTCAGCAATTTTGTCAGCTTTCGCCTCTATCACCGCAACAAGACGCCTCTTTCCTACCAAGAGTTTCGACTTCAAGACCTCCTCGACCTGGACGTCTTTCGGCAGTTTTGGTGTCTCTTCGAATATGGAGGCTTGCTGAGCACCCCGCTCGGCGGACCACGCGCCCTGCGACTGCTTAGCTCCAGCGAAAGCCGCCAACGTGAAGTTGGCGGACAGCTCTACCAGACGTACAGCGACAACAGATACCAACTCATCGAGCATTTGCATTTCAAACTGCAAAAGCCGCTGGACCAGGCCATTCACATCGCGCAAAAGATCATCGACCGCATCATCTTCGTCGCCTTCTGCGAGGACCGGGGCCTGTTGCCCGAACGGTGCATCCATACCGCGTACTCGACGCTGCCGCCCTTCACTAAAGTGACCAATCCTCGTTGGCGCAACTTTCTTGACCTCTTCCATGCCATCGACAAGGGGCACAACGACCTCTTGTTGGAAACTGGTTACAATGGCGGCTTGTTCCGTCACGACGACGACGTGGACAACCTGCAGCTTGACGACAGCTGGACGACTTTCTTCAAAACCATCGGCGAATACGACTTTCGCGACGAAGTTAATGTCGAAGTGCTCGGCAACTTGTTCGAGCGCTCCATCAGCGAACTGGAAAAGCTCCGCCAAGCCGGCCTGTTCACTCCCACACCCTCCGATTCGGACGAACTTGCACCGTCAATGCCGAAGTCGCCGGAACGTAAACGCTTCGGCATCTTCTACACGCCATTGGATTTCACTGGCTACATTGTCCAACACACCGTGGGTGGGCTTGTGAAAGAGCGCTGGTTCGAGATCCGCCAGCGCCTCGGCGTGGACCCCAAAGACCTCGAAAGCGACCAACCCAATCCGGCCGCCAAGCGCTTTTGGGAAGAGTGTTTCGAAGAATTGAAGCAAATCAAGATCCTCGATCCGGCGTGCGGCAGCGGCGCATTCTTGATCCAGTCGTACGACCAGCTTGAAGATCGCTATGAGGCCGTGGTCGAGCAACTTGTTTTCCACGACGGCGTCGTAGCCGAAACACTCTTCGACCAGATTCCCGACCTCATTCTGAGCGAAAACCTCTTTGGCGTAGACCTGTCGGAGCAGGGCGTCGAGATCACGCAACTTGCATTGTGGCTGAGATCGGCGCGGCGCGGTAAGAGTCTAGCCGATCTGTCGCAAAACATCCTGCGCCGGAACTGCCTGGTCAGCGACCCAGCCGTGCATTCCTTGGCCATGGACTGGAAAAGGGCGTTCCCCGCCGTGTTCGCGCGGCCGCAAGCGGCCTTCGATTGCGTCGTCGGCAATCCGCCGTGGGAGCGGCTCAAATTGCAGGAGCGTGAGTTTTTCGCGTTTTCCGCGCCCACGATCGCAGGCGCGGTGAGCGCCGCCCGTCGGAGGCAATTGATCGACAAGCTGCGCACGGGAAATCCCGAACTTTTTGCCCGGTACACACAAGCCAAAGATGATGCCGAAAAGACGCTCGCCCACGTCCGCACCTCTGGGCAGTTTCCCCTGACCGCCAAGGGAGACGTCAACACCTACATGCTCTTTGCCGAACTGGCGCGGAAGTTGATCGCCCCCAATGGCAGGGTCGGTTTGTTGGTGCCGTCCGGAATTGCGACCGACAATACGACACGGGAGTTTTTTGGTGAGCTTATTGAACAGAAGGCGCTCATCCGACTCTACGACTTTGAAAACCGCCTGAAGATTTTCCCGGACGTGGATGGCCGCTTCAAGTTTTCCATCTTTCTCTTCGGAGGCGCCGAGCAGAAAACCCCGCAAGCGGACTTTGTCTTCTTCGCGCATACGATGGACGATCTGGAAAACACCGGCCGGCACATCGCGCTTTCCAGCAAAGACATCGCTTTGCTCAATCCGAACACGCGCACTTGTCCGATTTTCCGCTCGCAGCGCGACGCCGAGCTGACCAAGGCGATCTATCGGCGCGTCCCGGTGCTGATCGACGAACGCCGCGAGGAGGGCGGCAATCCGTGGGGCATCAAGTTCTTGACGATGTTTCACCAGACTAACGACGCCGAGCTTTTTCACAGTGAGAAAAAGCTCAAGGACATGAGCTTCAAGCCGGAAGGCAATCGTTGGTCCAAAGGCAAGCGCACGTTTCTGCCGCTCTACGAAGCTAAGATGGTCCAGGCCTACGACCACCGTGCGGCTAGCGTGATCATCGAGAAAGCCAACTGGATGCGGCAAGGGCAAACCGAAGCTACGAGTTTGGTGGACCATCAGAACCCGGAGTTCGTTGTACAGCCGCGCTGGTGGGTCGAGGAAACAGCAGTAGTCCGAGTTGTTGGAGGACAAGTCCGTCCCGCATGCCTGTGCTACAAGGATGTGACGAGTGCCACAAACCAGCGCACGATGATTGCGGCTTTTATTCCGTTTGCCGGAGTCGTCAACTCCGCGCCGCTCATGTTGACCGGCGAAAACATTTCGCCACGATTGGCGGCCTGCTTGCTTGGCAATTTGAACAGCTTCGTTCTGGACTTCGTCGCTCGCCAAAAGGTCGGCGGCCTACATCTCAACTTTTTCATTGTCAACCAGCTTCCTTTGTTTCCGCCGGATCAGTATGCGGAGCGCTGCCCATGGGACAAACGGCAAACGCTCGAGAAATGGATTTCGGAGCGCGTGCTCAAGCTGACCTGCACATCGAACGACATGAAGCCCTTGGCCCAGGCGGCCGGAATGGACCCGCCGGTGCACAAGTGGCGCGCCAACGACCGCGCGCAATTGCTCGCCGAACTGGACGCGGCGTTTTTCCACCTCTACGGAATCAGTCGCAAGGACATGGAGTACATTCTGAGCACCTTTGCAGACAAAAGCGAAGCGGACGAAGCGGCGGGGCTGTTCGCGCCGGCTAGGACGATTTACGAGGCGCATGAGGCAATCAGCGAAAAGGAAAGAGCATAGCTTTTTTTCTTGACAATGGGGCTCGAAAGTTAATTATACACAGAAACACATATGATACTAGTTGCATTCCATGGCACGGAAACTACCGGGCTCGTCCTCCGAAGAGCCGCCTGATCAACAGCCGATGCCTCCGAACGTCCCGTCCCCGGAGACTTCAGTCCCGTCGTCGGATCCGTGGAACGTCGTTTACGATGGGATTAGCAGGAAAAACGACTACAAGTTCTTCTTGAAACTGGCTTTGGTTACTCTTTGTTTCTCCGGCATCTCATTGATCATTATGGCATTTTTTTTTCACCTGTTGCTGGCAGTGCCCGGCGCCCTGGTCAGTGCGTTGATCTACTTTCCAGTTACACAGCTGGTAAGGTTGCACGACTCGGATACTGCTATTCGAGCGACGCCAGATCTGATTGAGGTTGCGCGGCTAGAAAAAAGTGAGCGCGACGAAATGTTCAAGAAGCTTATCGAAAAAATGATAAAGAGGGCGTAATGAGCGAGGATTCACCGACGACGATTGGGTCCAGGGACATCTTAGGACATCTTTTGGAGTTTCAGAAGGCTTCCGAAGCCTTACAAAAGAAAAATCGCCTTCTACTCATCCTCTGCATCACCTTGCTGCTATTGACACTCGGCACGTTCGTTTACTTTTTCATCGAACAAAGGCGACAGTTGGAAAACTCATTGGTCCCGGCCGGCACCTTTCGCAGCGGCGCGATCATGGATGACATTGTTTATCAGTGTTTCGTTCCAGAAGGATTCAAAGGGGATCTTGCCTTGCTTGTTGTCGCTGACTTGGCTGGGTATGGAGCGTTTTCACACCCCGAGAAATTCAGCGAATACATCAACGCTATCAAGAAGCGAGCGAACGGTGGCAAAAGTCCCGTAGAGTGCGTCTTTTTGACGCCTGAAAAAAAGCGGCAGATTCTGACGATTCAGTTCAAAGATGTTGCCGACATCAACAAGCGAAAACTAGCGAACTACTTGAGCGGAGGCTACGGTAAGAAAGCGCTTGAGGCACTTCAATCGAAGTTTGACATGAACAACCCCACATTGGATGGACTCGTCGACATCGTTGTAAAAGCAGATGAACTCATTGTTGAAGAGTTGAAGCTTTCCGGGGCCAAAGTCTACTCTTACGACTATCTCTTGACCGTCCATATTTGGAGTGGCCAAAACGACAAAGCGCTATTCGCCTTCGTGGATTTTGCCGGGGCTGTCGATGAGATGGGTTTCATCGGCACAGGATTCGCCGTCAATCATATCCGCGGTGTTTTCACCATCATCAAAAACGGAGTTGAGGAGCTTAAGAAAAAGAGTTAGCTGGTCTTGAGCACAAATTCGGGACAGCACCGCGCCATCGACGAAAGGGCTATGAGTTGGTTCAGCCAGCTGTGGCTGGCGCCTCTGCCTGAGAGTTAGGGAGATTGGCGACGTATTCGGGTTTGCCACAGAGCTTTTTTCACCGCCTGGCCATGCCGCTGATGCAATCCGAGCGGAAGGTCACGTGACCCTGTTCATTTTTCCCGCCTTTCAACCAGAGTGAAAGTGGTTGGCCTCAAACCGCCACAAACTAAGTTCTCGCAGTGAGTTGCGAGTTTCCACGCGCATTTCATTTCTTCGGCATTTGATACGTGCGTTCGTCGCGGCAATGGACTTGAGCCGAGTGCACATTTGATACAATCCTGACCCGCACCTTGGAATCCTATTGATGTCAACGGGGGGGGTGGCCTGTGTGTCGCTGTCGCTCCGGAGACTTTTGAAGACTCAAAGGCTTAATCCACAGTTACTTGCGTCTACGTTCCGGAGCGACAACCCGTAGCAGAATTTGTCGCTCCGGAAACTCTGTCGCTCCGGAAAGTCCCCTCACCCCAACCCCTCTCCCTCAGGGCGAGGGGCGATCCAGGAATGTACCCCTCACCCCAACCCTCCCACAGGGCGAGGGACGACCCGGGATGTACTTTTCAGTGCGAGGGGCGGTTGGCTACTTGATGTTCGGCGGCGGCGGAAAGCGGAAGCGTTCGAGCTGCTTGGGGAAGTGGCCGGGCCGTTGACGTAGTTGTGATGGAGGGCGCGGGCGATCATCTCGCGCAGGACGGGGTTGCTGCGCCAGAGGAGATTGGCGTCAGCACAGTGCCGTCCGACCGGCGATACATGCGCACGCACACTTTGCCCTCGTGCTGTGCGATCAATCCTTCCGCTACGGGTTGTTCGGCGGCGCTTGCGGGGGCGGGGCGGGATTCGGGGGGCATATATCGCCCATCACCAGTTGCGGTGGGGCGGGCCGCGCGAAGAATATGTCCAAAAGGCGTTGCACTAGGCCAATGCGCTCTTCGCCGGGTTGGTGGTTGCGAGCGCCGCCGGCTAGCACGAGTGTGACGCCCATGCCAATGACGGCAAGGAAGATGGCCGCAACCGCCGCGAAAGCCCAAAGCAAATGTCGGCGGAGCGCGCGCAGGCCGACAGGACAATCGCGTGTCAGGACAGTGCCGTCGGAACGACGAAACATGCGGATGCAGGTTTTGCCGTCACGATCGCTGAGAAACGCCTCGGCCTCTTCGCGGCTCATGTCCGAAAGGTTGTAGACGGTGAGCCGGCACTGGGCACAAAAGCGCTCACGATCATTGCCGGTCATCTCGTTCCAGGAAGCGTTGCAAGGCGACGCTACTCTGATCTCTTCGAGTGCTAGGTAGGACATGGTCAAGAGCTCCTACTTACGGTTCGGCCAGCTTATTCACCGGCACACACATCTTGCCCATCACGAAATCCATGGGCTCTTGCCGCATGCCCTTGGGACGAAACA
This sequence comes from Gemmataceae bacterium, assembly GCA_022616245.1. Lineage (GTDB taxonomy): Bacteria > Planctomycetota > Planctomycetia > Gemmatales > Gemmataceae > JAKEFD01. The sequence continues at coordinate 2,726 of JAKEFD010000465.1, read as the reverse complement.
GAAAATCCCAGAATCTTTGCAGCGGGTTCGCGTGCAGCCCATGGCCCGGCTGGCCAACCGATGCATTCAGCATCAAGCTGTAGCCCCAAAAACACAATGCGCAAAGGAGCAAGAAGGCGGCGGAACAGGCAAACACCAAGCGTCGCCGCCAATGTCGCAGACCCACCGGACAGTCACGCGTCAGCACGGTGCCGTCCGGTCGGCGGTACATGCGAATGCAGGCACGGCCTTCGTTCGCGGCAATGAACTCTTCCGCTTCGCGCCGGCTCATATCGGCAAGGTTGTACACGCTTAGACGGCATTGCGAGCAAAAGCGCACGCGGTCGTCGCCGCTCATCTCGTTCCACGAGGCGCCGCATGGCGTGGCGATGCTTATCTCTTCCAGTGTATAGGTGGCCATGTTGTTCTCGCACTCTCGTGATCGAAGCAAAAGACGAGAAACGATAACGAGCAGATTTAGTGTAATTGGAAGATTTCTCGGACGAAATACCAAATGGGGCCCGCGCAGACCTAAGGACTGCAATCATGGCTATCACCTGGACCAAGCTTGTCTCTTTGCTCATCGCCGTGGCTTATTCCGTGGCCGCAGCGGTCTATGAGTGGAGCGTTGGTACGGGCTTGATCGTGTTTGCGATTTCCCTGTTGCCGTTGGCACTCATCTGGTTTCCCGATCGCCTGGGTGCGCCCTGGCCGAGGAAAAAAACACGGTTGTACACCTACGAAAAAGTCTCCGGTCGCGGCGGCGCTTCCTATCGCGATTCCCATCCCTTCGTGGTCGCGCTCATGGGCTGGTTCTTTCTTGTCGGACTGCCGGTGCTGCTTTTTTTTCTTTGGCGCTAACATCAGGCGGAACGGAAACTGATTCAGTTTTACGAGTTCAAATGCGTGATTGCGTGCTGCGTACCGCTGCGATAGAATCCCATAGTTGAGTGGATTCCAGAATCATCAGCCACGAGTTTCCCGCGCAAACTCGAGATTGGACTGACAATGTCAGTTGTCACTTTTGAAGGAATTGTGGAGAAGGGGCAGGTACTTATCCCGCCAGGGGTAGTACTCCCAGAGAAGACAAAGGTGTTTGTTGTCGTCCCGGAATTCGACGTCAAGAAGCTGGCTGCCATTGCAAGCCCGAAGTTAGTCCATCCGGATCAAGCGACAGATTTCGTGAAAGAGGTAATTGCGGAGCCTGCCAATGCCGGCTTATGACGAGACTCGCTTCAATCCACCTGCACCGACGTGCGAAGCGGTCTTGCGGGATAATCAAACCGGCAACACCATTGCAGGCGTGGTATTGTTGCTGGATTCAGGCGCGGACATCACGCTACTTCCCGAGACGGCTGCTAAGAGCATCGGTGTTGTATTTGAGAACGGCAAGCAGTACGAAATCATGAATTTCGACGGCCAAAGAAGGTCTCTTCCTTCGGTCGTTGTAGACTTGATCTGGCTCGGCAAGACTTTTCGTGGCCGCTTCCTCCTCGTCGAAAAAGAGCACGGCATCATTGGCCGCGACATATTGAACCACGTGACGCTCCTCCTTGATGGACCTAAGTCCTTGTGGGATGAATGGAAGCATCCCTGATTACGATGAACGCCATGTCCAAGCCGAAGCCACCCCTGGTGAAACTGTGCGAGATGACGCCGGGTCAAGGCGGCGATTTCTTCGCGCTGCTGGCGGAGCGGTCGCGCGGGGCGACGCGCGAAGGAAAACCCTATTTCACTTGCCGGTTTCGCGACGCGCAGCGGACCGCGACCTACATGGTTTGGGAGGACGGGCCCTGGTTCGCGGTCTGTGAAAGCGAGTGGCGGCGCGGGACGTTTTACAAAATCCGCGGCTTGTACGAAGAGCACGCGACTTACGGTCCGCAGATCGACGTCATCAACATTCGCGCCGTGACCGACGATGACAGTAGCGACGGCTTTGCGCCGCTCGAATTCGTCGAGCGCAGCCGTTACGACGTCGAGGCGATGTATCAGGAACTGTGGAACCTGGGTGAGACGGCCATCGCGGACGTACCGCTGCGCCGATTGGTGCTGATGATTCTCGCGCAAATCGCCAAGCAATTGAAGCAAGCGCCGGCGACCACGAATCGGTTTTACCCCTTCGCAGGCGGGTTGCTGGAGCACACGTTGGCGGTCACGCATTCCTGTCTGCACCTGGTGGACAAGTACGCGGGAGTCTATGGCGAATTGCAGCCCCCTTTGAACCGCGACCTTGTGGCCGCCGGTGCGATCCTGCACGACATCGGCCGTTGCGTGGAGTTTTCCGAAGAAATCGCCAACCCGCAGCGCACAGTGCCCGGACATCTTTTCGGCCATCTCTTCTTGGGCCGCGACCTCGTGCGCGACGCGGCGCGGGAGCTTGGCGACGTCGATCCGGAACTCGTGCAACTTCTGGAGCATATCGTCATTTCGCACCTGAACCACCCCGAATGGGGTTCGCCGCGCTTGCCGATGATACCGGAGGTGTTGATCATCCATCATGCCGACGATCTGGATGCGAAAATGGAGATGTACGCACGCTGTTTGTTGAAGGACAAGGAGGCTGGGCCGTTCACGGCGCGCGACCCGTCTTTGGGCAAACAATTGTTGAAGGGGCGCAAGCGTTGAATGCTGTGGAATAGTGCCGGGCAGCTCGTGGCGCGTTTCCATCGTGCCGTACAGGATCAAAACTCCATAGCGCCGGGCCAGCAAGCATCGACGATAAAAATCTTGCCGTCGCCGATCCGGCC
>JAKEFD010000464.1 GCA_022616245.1 Gemmataceae bacterium | reverse complement strand
AGCGTGGCGGCGCTCGGGTCGGAGATCAAGAGCGCCCCGTAGACAACCAGGAGGAATAACGTGATGCCGACCAGCTTTTTCACTGTCCGCCTCCGGTTGCCAGACGCATGACGGCTTCCTCGGAGAGCTGCTCGCGCTGGAGCTCACCCGCCAGACGGCCTTCGTGCAGAACGAGCACGCGGTCGCTCATGCCCAGGATTTCTTCCAGATCGCTGGAGATCATCAACATAGCGAGCCCCTGCTGGGCAAGCTGGTCCATGAGGGCGTAGATTTCGCTCTTGGCGCCGACGTCGATGCCGCGCGTCGGCTCATCCAAGATCAAGACGCGCGGCGTGCGGCACAACCACTTCGCCAATACAACCTTTTGCTGGTTGCCTCCCGACAAGAGCGCGACTTCCTGGTTAAGTCCCGGTGTCCGCACCTTCAGCCGGTCGCTCATGCCTTGCGCGAGGGCACGCTCGCGACCGGCTTGGACGAGTTTCAGGCGGCTGACCAGGTCCATCGAGGCCAAACTGATGTTGTTCTTGACGCTTTGCGCCAGGACCAACCCTTCACGACGCCGATCTTCGGGGACCAAGTAGATGCCGGCAGCAATTGCTTGGGCCGGCTTGGTGATCGACACGGGCCGACCGTCGATTAGAAACTCACCACTGAGGCGGCGGCGTACACCAAAGATCGTTTCCGCCAGTTCCGTACGTCCCGCACCCATAAGCCCGGCCAATCCGACCAGTTCGCCCGCCCTCAAAGAGAAGCTGATTCCTTCGTTCTGCTTGGGCGACCAACGCACATTCCTCACCTGTAGGGCAGACATTCCTGTCTGCCTTTCCGGCTGGGAAGCCCGCCCCGCAGTGCGATGGAAGAATTGCTTGAGTTCCCGACCCACCATCAACCGCACGATGGCTTCGTGGTTGATTTGCTCACGCGACAATTCGCCTGCGTTCTTGCCGTCGCGCAGCACAGCAACGCGGTCGGCGATTTCCTCCACTTCCCTGAGTCTATGGGATATGTAGACGATGCTGAGGCCGCTTCGTTTCAACTCGCGGAGCACCTCGAACAAGCGCCCGCTTTCGCGTTCGGTCAACGAGGACGTCGGCTCATCCAAGATCAGCAAGCGCGAGCGCATGGAAAGCGCCCGGCCAATCTCGACAAGCTGTTGCTGGCCCACGGTTAGGTCGGTCACGAGCGTGCGCGCCGGCGATTCGAGTCCAAGCCGGCGTGTGATACGTTCGGCGTCGTCATAGATGACGGGATCAATCAGGCGCAGAAAGCCACCGCGCGTCGGCTCGCGGCCCAGAAACACGTTGCCGGCCACGTCCAGATGCTCGGCAAGATTAAGTTCCTGATGGATAAGGACAATGCCCAAACGCTCGGCGTCGTGGACACGATGAATGTCGACAGGCCGGCCTTCGATGCTGATGGTTCCCTCATCTGGACGATAGACACCGCCCAGTATCTTCATGAGGGTCGACTTGCCGGCGCCGTTCTCGCCGACGACAGCCAAGATTTCGCCCGCGTCGGCGCGAAGATCGACGCGGGCCAGTGCCTGCACACCGGGAAAACTCTTGCTGATACTCTGGGCTTGGAGAAACGGAGCCATGCGAGAGGTGACTTCTAAATGGATTGCAGAACGTGCCCGATGGGCCGATTCACCATAAAAAACTATTCTGGTTATGTTTGCGACGTTTGACGCCAAAATGGGTTGCACATCGGGTCCCCCTGGTGGAATGCAATCCATCCTGTGGGCCCGACGCGCAACCAATTGGATTACGCGAGCCCGAAGCGCGAGCAAGGGCTTAGCTTCCCTCCCCTTTCAGTTTCTTGACTTCGGGGTAGAACACATCCACGTCAATCGTGGCGGAATCAGCGATCTTGGTGTCGCCCGCGCCTTTGATGATAATGCGGTGCGGAACATAGATGCGGTTCTCTGCATCGATGTCCTTGCGGTCCTTGAGCGCTTTGTCGTCGCCCTTGGCCAATGCCGCAAGGATCTTGATCGATTCATAGCCGAACATGTATGGATTCTGGACCACAGTGCCGACTATTTCCCCGGATTGAATCGCTTCCAGAGTTTGAAAGTTCTCGTCGAAAGCAACAATGGCCGGCTTCTGCGCGTTCTTGGAAGTGCGGACGGCGCGCAACAGCGCCGGCGGATTGTATTCCCAAAGTCCGACGAGACAGTCCAGATCGTCATGCAAGAGGAGCAGTTCCTCGGCCTTCTGCTGGCAGATGTCCGCCTTGCCGCCGTCGGTGCGCGTGTCCACAAGCAGATAGTTGCCGAACTTGACATTGGTCGCGTTGGCCGGCGTCCGCTCGCCGATCTCGTCTTGCTTCTTGCCGGCAAGAAAATCCAGCACACCCTGACGGCGCTCGACGGCGTTGGTTGCGTCCATCTGGCCGACGAAAATCGCAATCTTGCCCCCCTTGGGCAACGCTCGTTCGACAAGCGCACCGGCGGCTTGTCCGGCCCGATAGTTGTGCGTGCCGATATAGGCCCGGCGCACTTTCGTATCGGGTACGTCATTGTCTTGCGTCAACAGCGGAATTCTGGACGCCACCTTCGTCTTGAGGAAGCCCTGCAAATTCGTCGGATCGTTGGGGCTGATGGCGATGCCCTTGACGCCTTTCACCAGCAATTCCTCGATGATCTCTTGCTGCTTGGCGGCGGTCCCTTGCTCAGGCCGGCGAAACATGAGCTCGATGTCCAGCTCCTTGGCCGCCGCCTCGCAACCGCGCTGGGCATAGGTCCAGAATCCATGTGGATTGTTGGAGACGAAGGCCAGCCGCAACTTGCCGCTGCTGCGGCTGCATGCCGACAGGGAAAAGACCGCGACGAACAAGCCGAGCCACGAGAGGAAGTTGCGGACGCGCATGCCAGGGACCCACCGTTAGAGAATCATTCGTTGGATGGTCTTGAAGATAGCGTAAAGATAGAAGGAAGCAAGCGAAACGTCCTGCATCAATGCGTCCTACACAACCGGCTTACCTGTCCCTAAGATGTAAGCGATACTTTGCCTGCCAGGTTCGGGCTTAACCATCCTTCCACGCGTCGGCCCGATCTTATGCCTATTTCAAGGAGAAACCTGCCATGTTGCTAGTCCGCAAAGGGACCCTTGCCGCTTCGTGTCTGGTCATCGGTCTTCTCGTCGTCGCCCACGGCAACGGTCAGGGAACTGTCCCTGGCAAGGACGTGACGAAGCTGATCGCGAATGACGCCAAGGTCATTCAGGTGCTCATGGCCAAACCCGTGCTCGATAAGAAAGCCATCACCAAGGCCCGTTCCGCGGCGTATATGATTGCCGTCTATGCCCAGCACGGCGGCAATGGCAAAAACCCGGCCATGGCCACTCTGCGCGATCAGGCTCTCAATGTCGTCAAGGCCCTGACCGACGGCAGAATTGATGACGCCAAGAAAGCGGCCAAGCTGCTGGGCCCCGACATCAAAGCCGATCCGGCCGCCAAGCCCGACGCTGTCGACTTCGCGAAGCATCTCGAGCTCAAGGAGGTGATGAAACAGTTTTCCAGCGAGCGCTTCGGCGGCTACGGGATAGAGTTAGCCATTGAGACTCTGGTCGAAACCAAAGGCGAAGGGGACTTCGACAAGACCGCCAACCTGGCTTACAAGGTCGCCTTCATCGGCACCGCGGCCCAGGCTTACCCGCCGGAAAAAGACGAAGGCAAGAAGACCAAGAAAAGCTGGCTGGAGTTTTCGAAAGACATGCACGCCGCCGCCGTGGCGCTGGGCGACGCCGCCAATGCCAAACGAGGCGCCGACATCGGCAAGCTGGCCAACCATCTGTCCGAAACGTGCATCAAGTGCCACGACATCTTCCGTTAACACTAGCCCGACGCGCGAGCGAGGGGTTGTTTACGTTTCGCGCATGTTGGGCGCTGCGGTTGCATCGTAGAAGCGAGCGCGAAACGTAAACACGAAGTGGCTGCTAACTCAAAAGCTGTAGAATCCCTTTCAACGGCAGCGCCACCATCCCGCGTCGCTGGGTCAACTCGTGACGCAGCTCGTAGAGCGCTTTCTCCAACAAGAATGCTTCCAGAAGCGTCTTCAAGTGCACGGACGAGCGCGGCAAGTACGCCGCGCCGTTCGCGTGCTCCAAATAGCCCCAGAAAAACGCCGCCGAAACCCATTCGTACCAGAAGCGCACCCACGGCTCCAAGAGGGCGATCTCCTCAAGACGAATGAGTCCCGGGGAACGGCCGCGCACCGTGCCGAAGCCCCAGAGCGCGCTATAGCCCGCATAGTGAAACGAGCGCAGCATCGTGACGACGTCGCGCAACGGCGAACGTTTCAGACGCCGGTCCGTGACGGAGCGATTGGGCTCCCCTTCGAAGCCAATGATGTTGAAGTCTCGGCCGGTGCTGAGCACGTGGCCCAGATTGAAGTCGCCGTGATAGCGGGTTCGCGCCACCTCCATCTTACCTTCGACCAGTTTGAGGAAGCGGCGCAGAATCTCCGGTTCGCAGTCGAGCGTTTTTTGGGCGTCCGCGCTTTCTGTTTCGCTCAGCTCCGGCAGCGCGTGCCGCAATTGCTCGAGCGTGAGGCGCACCAGATTGCGCATCGATTGATACAGCGAGCGCTGATACAAAGTCGTGAACGGCTCCGGCGTGAAACTCGGATCATCGATCTCGGCGGCCAGGGCGGTATGCATCTCGGCGGTGCGCTGGCCCAGGAGGTTAACGCGCTCCAAGAATGAATCCAGAAACTCGCGCACCAGTCCGGGCCGCTCCTTTTTCGGGCCTAACAGGTCCGCCCGCGGCAGATTTGCTTCCGGGCCGCTCCCCAGCGATAGGACGTGCTCGAAGTACAGACTCAGCTGGTCCAATGTCAATTGCCAGGCGTCGCCCTCACTCGGCACGAAGTCGTGGAGGATGGCAAGGGTCGTCGGCTTGCCGCGGCGATGCCGGAATTCGATAACACCGCGCACCGGCGCCACATGAGGGAATCCCCGTCTTTCCACGAGATAACGACTCATTTCCAAATCGGGATTCACATCGCTTTCAAGGCGGCGGAAAACCTTGAGCACGTATTTGCGGCCATAGGTAATGCACGCGTTGCCGCCCTCCCCCTGGCTCACTGCAGGCGTCAAAGGATGCTCGCTGGACCCCAGCGCCAGCTCGGCGCCGAAAGACGCAGCCACGAGCTCGCCGTTCGAAACGAAATAACGCCGCCCCACGGCGATTGCTTCCAGCAGAGCCTCGCAGAAATGTGGGTCTGCCAGCGAATCGTACAACACGCCGTCGCTGGCGCCCGTGAGCTGCGCCCAGACCGCCGCCGGGGCGCGTTCCTGGATCTGCTTGGCCTCTTCGCCGTGCGCGTGCGACACCGGCAGCAAGAACATCTCGCGCGGCCCTTCTTCGATCTCCGCCTCGGCCAGATTGACAAATGCGAGCGCGTCCTTGTGCTTGAGCGCGAAGGTGGTTTGCAGGATGATGTTCTTCACCGGCGGCTTCGAATTGCCCGTGCTCAGCCGGTTCGCGAGAAAGGCCGGCAGCACTTCTTCCAACCGGTCGCGGCCTGGCCCTTGCATCAACTCCTCCCAGCGATGCTGGACGCGCAAGGTCGGAACCGCGTCCGTCCGCGGCAGCGCCTTGTGCACCTGCTCGCGCACGCGCTGCCTCTCCAGTGAAAACCAGAAAAAGGAATGCGGCCCGAACGTCAGCATGTAGGGCTGCTTGCCAATCGGCGGCAACGCGTTGCGGCTGAACAATTCGACCGGGACCAGACCCTGGAACTCGGACAGGTCCAGCTCCGCGTATTGCACAAAGCGCGACAGGTTGGCAACCACGAGGATGCATTCATCCTGATAACGCCTCAGGAAAGCCAGGATCTTGCGATTGGCCGGCTGCAGGAATTCCAGCGTGCCGCGGCCAAACGGCTTGTGCCGCTTGCGCAAGGCGATGATCCGCTTCATCCACCAGAGCAGCGAATTCGGGTTCTTCTGCTGCGCTTCGACGTTCACCGCGGCGTGATGGTATTCCGGATCGATGATGACCGGCAGATAGAGCTTTTGCGGATTGGAGTTGGAGAAGCCGGCATTGCGGTCGGCGCTCCATTGCATCGGCGTGCGCACGCTGTTGCGGTCGCCCAAATAGATGTTGTCACCCATGCCGATTTCGTCGCCGTAATAGAGCACCGGCGTGCCCGGCAGCGAAAACAGAAGCCCGTTCATGAGCTCGATGCGGCGGCGGTTATTGCCCAAGAGCGGGCCCAACCGGCGGCGAATTCCCAGGTTGATGCGCGCATCTGGGTCCGTGGCATAGGCGCGGTACATGTAGTCGCGTTCTTCGTCTGTCACCATCTCCAACGTCAATTCGTCGTGATTGCGCAGAAACAACACCCACTGGCAGTTTTCCGGCAACGCCGGCGTCTGCGCCATGATGTCCAGGATCGGAAAGCGGTCCTCCATGTGAATCGCCATGAACATGCGCGGCATCAGCGGGAAGTGGAAGGCCATGTGCGACTCGTCGCCATTGCCGAAATAGGCAGCCGCGTCCTCCGGCCACTGGTTCGCTTCCGAAAGTAGCATGCGGTTGGAGTGTTTTTCGTCGATGTGCCGCCGCAGTGCCTTCAGGAACTTGTGCGTCTCCGGCAGATTCTCGCAATTGGTGCCCTCACGCTCGTAAAGATACGGCACCGCGTCCAAACGCATGCCGTCCACGCCCAGATCCATCCAGAAATCGAGGACCGGAAAAATCGCCTTCCACACCTCGGGATTGTCGTAGTTGAGATCGGGCTGATGGTGATAGAACCGATGCCAGTAATACGCCTTGGCCAACGGGTCATAGGTCCAATTGGAAGCTTCAAAGTCCTTGAAAATGATGCGTGCTTCCTTGTAGCGGTCCGGCGTGTCGCTCCAAACGTAAAAATCGCGCTCCGGACTGCCGGGCGGACTGCGGCGGGCCCGCTGAAACCAGGGATGCTGGTCGGACGTGTGGTTGATCACCAATTCGGTGATGACGCGCAGACCGCATTCATGCGCGGCGTCGAGAAAATCGCGAAAGTCGCGCAGCGTGCCGTAATGCGAATGGATGTTGGAGTAATCGGCTATGTCGTAACCGTCGTCCTTGAGCGGCGAGGGATAAAAGGGCAACAACCAGATCGCGGTGACGCCGAGGTCCTGCAAGTAGTCCAGTTTTTGAGTCAGGCCGCGGAAATCACCCCCGCCGTCGCCGATGCTGTCGTGAAACGCCCGGACGTGCAATTCGTAAATGATCGCGTCTTTGTACCACAAGGGATCGTTTTCGACCACGATCGCCCCCGCTCCTTTCGGTGT
>JAKEFD010000463.1 GCA_022616245.1 Gemmataceae bacterium | reverse complement strand
TGTGAAAACCGGTAACGCTTCGGAGTGGTTGAGCCGACGAATTGTATTCTCCATAGAATCCGGGCCATCGTCGTTCCGGTTGTTGGTGATGAGAATCAGTTCCTTTTCCTGGGATTTGTTCCAAATGTCGATGTCGCTGGAATTATTGGCAAGGCCGACATCGGGGAATCGTCGCAGGACCAAACCAAGGGCCTGCCAAAACTCCACCCAAGCGTCTGCTTGCATCAAATGGGCAAGGTACTCCACATGACCAACGATGTTGGCATCAGCCAGGATTCCCTTCACCGTTTTTCTCCAGCCGCCGCTGTTCCAGCAGTTTTCTCAATCGAGCCATACGTTCCTCGCTGGTGCCTTCAAACTCAGGAAACCGCAGCCGCTGCTCGCGGATTCGTTCCGCCGTGCGTTGCCGAATGCGCAAGTCTTGTGCGTCCAATTCTGCTTTATGTTCAAGATAAAAGCGCTCGGCGACGGCGATCTCTTCATGAGTGAGCGATGGAATCCAGCGAATGATTTCGTCGTAAGAGCATCCTTCTTGAAAATATGGAACGAGGTCTTGCACTGTGATGCGACTGGTAGAAAGCTGGAGGCCGCGACCGCTATCGATAATGGTGATCTCTTTGTGCATGAAAAATCCTCGCTCTTCTCCATTATCGTAACAGGAAATTGCACGTGCAGGCTACCCAATCCGCTGATCGATGTATAGCCGCTCGATCGTTTTGGTGTCGTCCGCTTCGTAGGCCGACTTGTCCGAACGCATGACGGCGATCTTGGGATCGCGCAGGCGGAGCTTTCCGTCCTTGTGCTCTTGGATGATGCCCTCGAACTTGACCGTGGCGACGAGTGCGGGACGGAATTCCAGTCCGGGGCGAACGCCGCTGGCGCTTGGACGCTCGATGCGGCGGCCGGTGAGCAATCCTTGACGCATCACTTCGGATTGAATCTGCAGGTCGCGGGCTTTGTCGAGGCCCGCCACGTCACCGACGTCATCGAAGCCGCCCTGGTCGTTTTTGGCGCCGATAACGTAGGAGCCGAATAAGCCGGCAGTTTCCTTCGACGTTACCGCGTAGACGCCGGCCAGGAGCACGAGGTCTAGAGTTACTTCCGGCTTGCGCTTGACCCAGCCGGGGTCGCGCGCAGCCAAGGCATATGGTGCATTTAGATCCTTGGCGATGATGCCTTCGTAGCCCTGTGCGCGGAAATGCTGAAACAGGCGATTGAGGTCCTCGCGATTGTCTGCCATGTGTCCTTCGGTGAGCACGACGGGCACGGGCAGAGGCATGGCCGCCAGGGGCGCGACAATCGCGCTTAGGTATTGCCGGCGCACCGACAGCGGTTGGCGCGTCAGGTCCGTGCCGTTGAGATACAAGAGATCGAAAGCCGCGTACCGCATTTGCACGGGGCGAATCGGCTCGCCCTGGATGGAGGAGTAGACTTCGTAAACCGTGGCGGGGCGTGCGCCTTCGAGACCGACGACGGTGCCGTAGAGTTCGCCATCCACGATTGCGGTTTGCGCGGGCAAGAGCGGTATGGTCGCCGACAAACCGGGAATGAGTTCGAGCCAATCGAGGCGGTTGCGGGTATAGGCGCCGCACAAGACCGCGCCGCGCGCGTCGGTCGATTTGTGCAAAAGCAAGCGCACGCCGTCGTATTTGCGTTCGACCCATACGGGAAACTTCTTGATGTCCTCGACAGCGCCGCCCGCGAGAGCCGGCCGCACGGGCGAGAGCGGCTTGAGCTGAATCTGCCTTAGCCCTTCCGCCCCCTCTTCGGTCAGCACCTTGGCTACGTGCAACGGACTAGTGAGCGCCATGGCGTGCTCGATCTGCTCCGGGACGGCGCGAAATTGCTTGGCCAGAATCTGCGTCAAGAGCGGTCCCTGATACTCGAAGCCGAAGCCGGCGTTGCGGAGCATCAGCTTGGCGAGAAAGTACGCTTCCAGCTTGCCGCACCGTTCCAGCAGCGAGCGCATGACCATGAAGCGGCGCAGCACAGTTTCGCCGGGGAGATAGCGCAGACTCTCAATCACTTCCAGCGTGGTCAGCGGCGGATCGCTTTTGAGCGCGGGCGTGTTCTCGGCGAACAAGACCGCGACGTCGCCCACCACGGTCAGACGATCGAGCATCTTGGAGCGCGGGACCATTTGCACGGAGCGCAAAAGGCGTATCAAGGAATCGCGGCGAAAGGTGCTGCGCTTGCCCATGAACGGGTCGCCCAAGAGGCAGGCAATTTTCTGCGGCAGCGTCAGGCCAATGGACTTTTGCAAAAAGCGCTCGGCCAGGTCGGCATTGCTTTCCGTCGGCGGCTGAACGCTGATGCCGAAGAGCTGGGCGACGCGCTCGGGCGGCAAACTCGACAGCGGTAGGAATAATCCTCGGCACAAGCTGTAAAAGGGGATCGAGTCAAATGCGTTATGCGGGATGCCGCGCCGCTCCTCGCGCGCCTTTTTGCCGACGACGAATTGCAGGTGAAACGGCAGTGCGACCGCCAAGCCCGGATCATCGCGGTCGCGCTCGGGCAAGCCGATGGTCTTGGTGAACTCCGCCAGGTCCAAAGCCTGGCCGTACCAGTCTTGCACGTCGTTGGTGGTGATGATTTTCATTTATCTAACCACGGATAGCACAGATCAACACGGATTGGTTTACGTTTCGCGCTCGTAGAAGGACACGCCGCGACATGGCACGCTGTGAGCGCGAAACGATAAATCATCGTCCTACGGGCACGCTTCCGTCCAGGTAGCGCCAGTTCTTCAAGAACTGGAGCAAGTCAGCCATCTCTTGGACGGAGATGGTTTTTTCCAGCGCCTCTGGCATGAGCGACACGCCGGTGGATTGTATCTCTTCGATGTCTTGTCTAAGGATAACGTCGGTTTGCCCTTCCGCGCGCTTGAGCGTGACGCTGGAGGCGTTTTCCGCAGCCAGGAGGCCGGTCATGCTGCGGCCCGACTTGGTGCTTACCAAGTAGTTGACGTAGTTATTGTCGATCGCGGCGTTGGGATTGAGGATGTCGGTGAGCAGGGCGTCGAGCGTCTTGGTGCGGGTGTCGGCGATATCGGGGCCGACGTCGAGGCCGACGCCGGCGACGCGGTGGCAGGTGGCGCAGTTTTTCTTGAAGACGTCGAGGCCGCGTTTGCCGTCGCCGGGAACGGCCAGCGCGAGTTCATACTTTGCCAAGACGGCTTTGCGATCCGCGGGCAGATTGTCGCTAAGCAGTTTTTGCGCGCGTTCGCGGATGGTGGCATTGCCGTGGCCCAGGAGTTGGCGAGTGCGCTGAGCGTCGAGATCGCCGGGACGGACGCGCTTCGCTTCTATTTCATCGAGCAGGGCGTTGATGCGCAAGAGGTTGCGGAACAGGGCCTCGGTGACCTCGCGGCGGACAGCGGGGCTGTAGCTGCGCCACGATTTGAGCAGTAGCGCCGGGATCTGCCGATCTTGATACGCAGAGAGAGAGCGCGTCGCGGCGAGGCGGACTTCCTGTTGCGGGTCGCTGTTCATAAGTTCGACGAGAAGCTTTTCGGTGTCTTTCAATGGCGCGGCGGCGAGGAAACGAATCGCCTGCAAACGCAAGGCGGCATCGGCTTTGACATGTGCGGCGACTTTGCGCGATTCATCGAATGAATGAGCGATCCAGTCCTGAAGCTTCTTCGCTTCCTGCTTGTCGGCGTTTGGCAGCTTGGAGAGCATCGCCGCTAGCGATGCGCCTCGGCGCGACAATCCGTCGCCCAATCCACTGAGCCCCGCCAGTTTGAGCGTGTAGCTGGTATTGGTGCTGTGGCGCATATCTTCCAACACATTTTCAATCTCTTGCGGATCCTGGCGGGCGCCGACCAACGCCGCGCAATCGTAAATCAGCTCTTTTTGCCGAGCTTCCGCCAGCTTGGCAAACTCCTTTGCTTCGAGTAGCTCGGCGAACAACTCGCCCGCGGCATCTGCGACGGTGCTGACGACGGCCAGACGCGTCCATTTATCGTCGGCGCCCAGGCAGGCGATCCTGGCCAAGGCGTCGACCCGGCGTTTGTCGGTCCATTCGCCCAAGAGCAGCGCCAGTTGGAAACGCACGCGCGCGTCCGGATCGTCGGCCATTGCCAATAACCGTTTCAAGCCTGGTTCCGACAACTTCTGATTTCTCTCGGCTAATCGCAGTGCATGTTCGCGGGCGCGGGAATCTTTGTCGGCAAGCATGTCCCAAAGCGCCGAGCCTTCGTCCACAGTCCAACTACCCAATAGATGCGCCGCCTGGATGCGGGTGCGCGGCTCCTTGGAAAGCAGCATGAGGCGACGCAGCTCGTCGTTTGGCAGCGTTTTGCTCTGCCATAGAAGGCGCGCGGCCGTGGAGCGCCACCAGACTTCGGGATGTTCCAAAAGTTTTACAAGGTCTTTTGGCTTTTTCTGTTTGATCTGAATCGGCGACGCGGGCATGGGAATCTTGTCTGCGCCTTCCTCCGGCACGATGCGCCAGATGCGGCCCATCTCTTTTCCCAATGTCAAATCCGGCCGGTTGCGCAGCTCCGGCGGCATGAATTCCGGATGCTCGATGACCGCGCGACACATGTCCACGACATACAACGCGCCTTCAGGCCCGGTCGCGAGAAAGACGGGGCGGAACCAGTCGTTCGGCGAGGCGAGGAACTCTTTGGCGTCGAAGAGCGGCTTGGCTTCGAACGTCGCGCCGCGTGGAGTCATTGCTTCGACGTGAACGAGATTGCCGGTGGGATCGCAAGTGAACGCAGCGCCCTGGTACTCCTTGGGCAGGAGTTTGCCGCCGTAGATATGGACCCCGCAAGCCGCGGTGAAACGGCCCTCGTGCAGCGACGAAGTTGTCCAGTTCTTGCTCAAGGGATAGATTTTGCCGCCGGAGCTTAGGGGGCCGTCTTCGAGCAGGGAAACGTCTTCGACGAGGGCGGAGGCGGCGACAAACGGATTGCGCTTCAGGTAGCGGTTTTCCATGACGATATGCCGCAGGTGATGGCGGTTATCGCAGACGAAGCGGTTGCCCCAATCGTCGAAGCAGTTGCCGAACTGGCCCGGGCCGGACACCGCTTCATATTCATCGGTGTTTGGGTTGAAGCGGAAATCCATGCCGTTGAGGCTGACCGGCACCGCGTCTTTCTTGCGCTTGGAGACGACCTTGCCGCCGCGCAAGCCGTTGGCGCAATAGACCCAGCCGTCAAGGCCGAGCACGGGATGGCTGACGCGCAGTTGCGGGTTTTGGGCGGCGAAGCCTTCGAAAAGAACTTCTCGAGTGTCCGCTTCGCCGTCGCCGTTCTTGTCTTCGAGGTAGACGATGTGCGGCGCCGCGGTCACGATCAGGCCATTTTTCCAGGGCAACAATCCATTCGCAAAAAGCAACTTGTCGGCGAACGTCGTGGCTTCGTCGAACTTGCCGTCGCCGTTCTTGTCGTGCAAGATGCGGATGCGCCCTTCCGGCGGCTGACTTTTGGGCGGGCCGTTGGGGTAATCCTGCATCTCGACGACGAAGAGCCGGCCCGATTCGTCCCAGGCGATGGCGACCGGACTCTGGACGAGCGGTTCGGCGGCGACCAGCTCGATGCGTAGACCCTTGGCAACCTGGAATAGCTTTTGCGCATCGGTCGGCGACAGTGGTTTGCCGGGACCGCCGGATTTCTGCGTAAGGTGAGGTGGCTGCTGGGCCAGAAGTGGCAGACAAAGCAATGCGACAATTACAGATGCTTGCAGAGAAAGGCGCATGGAAAGTCTCTGATTCGTCGTTTCGCGCTCGGACATAACCAAGGGATTCTCCGAGCGCGAAACGCAAGCGGTACAGGACGGATCACAGCCCCGTAGCTTACCATTCTTGCTCGCGCATTGCACGATTTCCTACCGTTGCCGCGTTCCCGGCAATGCTCTATTGTTCCCCCATCGACTACGGGGAACAAAACGAAGTTGCGGTGCGTGTACGCTGCGTCTGAAGTGGCTGGTTTCGCCAAGACGGGGGGCTTGGCGGATGTGGCTGGGTCGTTGCCCCGGGCCCTGGCCGAACGCGGCGTCGACTGCGCCGTCTTC
>JAKEFD010000078.1 GCA_022616245.1 Gemmataceae bacterium | reverse complement strand
TCCGTGTTTCGTCCGTCTTCATCCGTCGCTCACTTCTTCCCGCGCCGTTTGGCGATTGAATCGCCCCCTTCCGCGCGCACGCCGACATAGGAGGGAAAGCGCGGCACGCCGGCTTCGGACAGTTCCTGATAGCGAAACGTGATCGTCGCGCCGACCGGGGGCGGGTTTTCGCGCTCCTTGTCCGAGAAGCCGGTGCCCACCGAAAACGTGGTGCCGTCGGGCAGCTCGACCATGAGCGCGCCGAGCCGGCCCTTGTGCTTGCCCGCGCCTTCCAGGTGTTTGAGCACGCGGGCATCGGCGTCGTGGAAACTCTTCACCTTGAGCAGCGTCGTCGAGCGGCCGCTCTCGTATTTCGAGCCGGGCTTGCGCAGCATCAGGCCCTCACCGCCGAGCGCCTCCAGTCGCGCCAATTCCTCTTTTAGATGGTCGATGCCTTTGCAAAGCGCTTGTTCGTGCGGCGCCGCGTAGGCGGTCACGCCTTCGCCGATGCACTCTTTCACGAACTCGATGCGCGCCTCGAAGCCCTTTTCCAAGCTCGGAGCGTCGAAGACGATGTAGCGGATCTCTTTCCAGTGCTCGCTCTTGTCCTGCCGGCGCACGATGCTGACGGCGCGCTGAAAGCTCTTACGTCCCAGCCAGAGCTCACCGTCCAACGGCTGGCTTGGCAGTCCCTTGACAAACCAATCCGGGGCATGAAAGACGTTGCCTTGCCGCGACAGAAACTGTTTGCCGTCCCAGTAGGCGCGGACGCCGTCGAGCTTTTCGGATAGCCACCAGCCGGCCGGATCGGTGACAAAGTCCCACGCCTCGGCCAGCAAGAGCGGCGGCTCGCCTCCCTCCTTGTCCTTCGTCTTGACGCGCTCGGGCAATGCCCCGCCGGTCCGCGCTTCTTCTGCCGCGTCGCCGCGCAGCTTGCGCAAATGCTTGCACGTGCGTCGCTCGATGGCGATCGACTGATTGCGCCACGCCGGGCACGTACATGAATAAACGCCGCCCGTGTTCTTGAGCACATAAGGCTTGCTCCCCGAGCCTTGCATTTCCGTGGATTCGCCGTCATTGAGATCGGGCATGGCTACCTCCTTGGATGTCACAAAAAAAACTGGCAATCGCTCGTCTGCCCATGGGAGAATTCCAACGTAGACGCCACGCTCCGCGTGGGGGCGATTCAAGCCCCACGCGGAACGTGGGGTTTACTTTGAATTCCAGCTGAGCATAGGCATTGGAAGGCATCATGCCAAGTTTGAAGTTGAATCCAAGTTAACTTGGTCTTGAAAGGACAAGATCGTGACTCTGCAAAACGCCCTCAATCAACTGAAAAAGAAACTGGTTTCGTCGAGCGCCGCTCTTGCCAAGCTCGATTCCCGCGCCGAGGACGAAAAAGCCCGCGCCGCGCTTGGCGCCGCCCTCGAAGACCTCAAGCCCATCCTCGACGATGTCCAAGCGGAATTGGCGAAAGCGGCGGCAGGCAAGGCTGCCATGACCGCCGAAGCGTTCCGCGAGGAATCGTACCGGCTCGGCCGGCCCTGCGTGTGGCTGCGCGAGCAAGGCCCGGAAGACGACTTCGCCGCCGTCTGGGGCGGGCCGAGCCAGGTCTCCGCGCCGAAGGGCGACTACCGCCACTGGCTCACTATCGATTGCTGGAGCTTCAAGGAGTTTCTGCACCGTAAAGGGGTCAAGATTGGTCCGCCCGCCGGTTGCCTCAGCATCTACACCGACGACGATGGCGGCGGCGTCGCCGTCCACGACCCCAAGGCCAAGCTGAACGACAAGGCGGGCGGAAAAAAGCTCTTCGCCCATCCAGGCAGCAATGCGCCTCCCATCGACGCCATCTTCCTGCTCGGCTCTCCCGCAGTCCAAAACTGGCTCAAGTCCATGAAATGGAAACCGGAATGGGGCTACAACAACAATTTCAAAGACAAAAAGCCGGTCGAAAAGTACGAGCGCGAGTTCCAAAAGATGTGCCCGATCTACGGCAACGGACTGCACGGCATGCCGGTCTATGCGATGCTCGGCGGCTGGCACTTCCCCTGGCCCGACGGCGATTGGCTCAAACTCGTCAAGCGCCCGCTTCTGGTCACGACCTTCGAAGACTCCGAGCCCTGGGTTGAGGTGTGGGGCAGCGGCAAAGGGTTTGAGGTGAAGCAGCGAATCACGTAAGTCAGGATTCCGTTCCTTACAATTCCCAGTTGTAGGACGGATCTCCAGGCCCGTCTTGTTCGAGCGGAACGAAAGGACGGCCCTGGAGTGCCGTCCTACGTCGACTTGCCAACGCATTCCTGCTACGATGCAACGATGAGTGGGCGAATCTTCCTCGATGTCGATCCGCGAACACTTAGGCTTCCAACTTCGAGGCGGTCGGGAGCAGATCCCTTAAAGCTACAACGGCAAATCGCCAAGTACGGGACTTCGATCACAGGGATGCCGCCCCTCTTAGTCAGTCGTGGCAGCGATGGAGAGTTGGTCATCAGTGACGGCGTGACACGAGCAACCCGTGTCGCAAAACTGCTGTCAGGGACGTTCGTCCGTGTCGAAGTGATTGACGATCTGCCAATCCCAGTAGGCTCGTATCCGACCGTAGGAGACATGTTGCCATGAATCAGCCCATCTCTGATCCTTTGCTAGACGCCATATTGCGGCTGCGCCAATTGTTTCCGGGGATGCGCTTTGGACAGCTGGTCGCCAATCTGATGACCGCTGCAGGTTGCGCAGAAACGGATTCCATTTGGGATGTTGAGGACGAGCGACTCTTGGCAGCGGCGCAGCGCCTTGCCGCAAGAAACAACGAACGGCGCACTCTGCCTGCCTGACCAGCCATCGATGGCTAGCCGGTCCATCACGTAGGCCCGGATTCCGTTCCTTTCTTGTGCCAATCGAAACCAAGGCGCCGCCTTCGTCATGTCTTTTTCAAGACAAGGTCCAATGCCCAGCAGCCGCGCACATGCGGCCACTCCCCTCCTCGTCCTGTGGGAGAGGGATTGGGGGTGAGGGGAACCCGTTTAGACTCCGCTCTCCCTTGGGGAGAGGGGTTGGGGGTGAGGGTTCCTCGGCAGTGGGACAGGATCTCGTCGTTGTGGCAGCCGGCTTCCTCCAATGCGTCCGCCAGGTTCGGCATGAAGTCGAATTCCCGTTCGTCGTAAATCGCTTGCGCCAACTGAACGACGGCGGCGCTTCGCCAGGCCGGATCGACTGCGACAGGTCGGAAGGTATTGCCGAAGATTTCGCGCAGCCGATGGCATTGGGCAGTCTGCTCCTGGTCATGGTCGGCTGGCGACGCAGACCGAAAGCCCGCGCCGGGCGGGTACGAGCGAGCGCTCAGGTAATTGGCGCACCACCGCGCCCGATACGCGGACGCCATGGCGGTCCAAGCGGCATCGGCGCCGTCGGCGTAGCAACCTTCCATCTCGACATCGCCGGGGTCAACAAAAAGTGCCCGCAGTTCTGCCAAGGCCGCCAGCCCGTCGGCGACCTTCTCGGCCAATTCGACTGCCTTGGACGCCAGGGCTACTTCCTTTTCCGCCGCCTCTATCTGGGCCGCGTGGCGACGATGCTGCACCATTCTGCGCCGATCCTGGTCGACCAAGGCCGCAGTGCGCCGGCAGCACGCGCACGCGAACAGCCGAAGCTTCCTGTCCGTGGCCTTGCCGCGCAGGGATTCAGCATTGGATCCGGATCGGTCGCGGTAAGCCAATCTTGTTCGGTCATCGGTGTGTCCCCTTCTACCTTCATCGCTACCTGTCAATCCAGCGGCGGAATTGCACTGCGGCTTCGC
>JAKEFD010000462.1 GCA_022616245.1 Gemmataceae bacterium | reverse complement strand
TCCTCGACGTCGGCCCAGGACAGATTCGGCATTTTTTTCAG
This sequence comes from Gemmataceae bacterium, assembly GCA_022616245.1. Lineage (GTDB taxonomy): Bacteria > Planctomycetota > Planctomycetia > Gemmatales > Gemmataceae > JAKEFD01. The sequence goes on along the minus strand of JAKEFD010000462.1, from coordinate 26,231 downwards.
TGTGCGGTCCCATTCGAAGGTGTGTTCGGTGCCCACAAAGCCGGTCGGAATGAAAAAGCACGCGGGCAAGCCGAACTCCGCCAGCGTGCGTGCGGCGACCAAGTTGTCGCGATAGCAGTCGTCGAAGGTGATCGCAACAGTGCGCCGGGGCGGTCGTTGCCCTTCGTTCAAGATGCGTACGACGTCCCCCAAGCGGACAACCCGGAAACGCCGCTGCAGCATGCGGCACAAAGCGCGAAAGCCGCGCGTGCTCATCGTCAAGCTGTCTTCGGGAATCTCGTCAGTGACGCGGTGCAAAAGCAGAATCGCCATGAACGAGCGCCCGGCAAGATTCGCGAGTCGTTCCTGTGCGCTCATTGCGCCGGAGTATTTATAAAGGGCGCACAAGGCGCTCTTGGCGAGAGTCTTCATTGCGGACGGTGGGCTGGCGCTGGCGGGCGCCATAGCAGACGGCACACACCGTCCCAAACGGCGCATGGGCCTACTATGACTTATGGTCCACTAGAATATAGTTCATTCCACGAGACGCAACAACAAAGGAGTGTTTGTGTACAAATGTCTGGTAACCGGCGGCGCCGGCTTCATCGGTTCGCACCTGGTCGATCGGCTGTTGGCTCTGGGCCACCCGGTTCGAGTCCTCGACAACCTCAGCACAGGAAATCCGGCCAATCTCGCTCATGTCCGGCAGCGCATCGACTGGCACGAGGGCAGCGTGGCCGACCCCGCAGCGGCCGCCAAGGCGGTGCACGGCTGCGAAGTCGTGTTCCATCTGGCCGCCTATCCCTCGGTGGCGCACAGCGTCGAACAGCCGATGATGTCGCATGAGATCGCCGCGACTGGAACGCTGGCACTCTTGGACGCGGTCCGCAAGGAAAAAATTCGCCGAGTAGTGTATGCCGGCAGCAGCAGCGCTTACGGCGACCAGCCTGGTGAAGTGCGGCGGGAAGAGGACGCGCTCATCCCGCAGTCCCCGTACGCGGCGGCCAAGCTGGCCGGGGAGCACTATTGCAGCTGCTTCACGGCTGTTTACGGCCTGGAAACTGTCCGCTTGCGTTTCTTCAACGTATTCGGCCCGCGGCAGGATGCCAAAAGCCCTTATTCCGGCGTCATTGCCCTCTTCAGCGCCGCCATGAGCGCGGACAAAACGCCGACGATTTTTGGCGACGGCTTGCAAGCACGCGATTTCGTCTATGTGGAAAACGTCGTCGATGCCCTGCTGCTGGCGGCTCAAGCGAAAAACGCAGTGGGCAAGGTGTACAACGTCGGCTTCGGCGGCAGCGTGACTCTTTTGGACCTCGTACGCCACCTGAATCGGCTTCTGGGCAAGAACATTCAAGCGGCGCACGCCCCGGAGCGCGCCGGCGACATCCGTTTTTCGCAGGCGGACATTAGCCGGGCACGGCAGGATCTGGGCTACGACCCGAAGATTCCGTTTGAAGAAGGCCTGCGGCGGACGTTAGCGGCAGCACGCTAGTGGGGAATTCCTTCGCTTGCGCGTCAGGCTTGTGGCCGCGAACGTGAGATACAAGCCTGAGTCGCGCTAGTGGCAATTCCTTCGCTTGCACGTCAGGCTTGTGGCCGCGAACGTGAGATACAAGCCTGAGTCGCGCTAGTGGCAATTCCTTCGGTTGCGCGTCAGGCTTGTGGCCGCGAATGTGAGATACAAGCCTGAAGCGCAAGCGAAGGAATAGCGGAAGCCCGAAGGAATTCCTGTCTGTTTTCCAGAATCCGTGATAAAAACAGCGCCGAGCGGCCTACCTGTCAATAGAGCCATGGGCGATTCGCATCCAACCCGGCCAAGCCTGCTCGCACGGCTGTGCAACCATCGAGACGACGAGTCCTGGGCGCAGTTCGTAGCGATTTACGGGCCACTGGTTTACGGCTTTGCCCGCAAGCAAGGACTGCAGGACGCGGACGCAGCCGATTTGACTCAAGAGGCGCTCCGCCAAGTCGCCCGGTCGATGCCCGACTTCGACTATGACCCGGCGCGCGGCACGTTTCGCGGTTGGCTGTTTACCGTCGTTCGCAACCTCTTGACGAAGTTCGGCAAGTGCTTGCAGCGGCCGGGACTGGGCGCGGGCAACACCGAGGCGCTCGATCGGCTGGAAGAGATTCCGGACAGCGCCGAAACGCTAAGCGCGCTTTGGGAAGCGGAACATGAGCGGCAACTGTATGCCTGGGCCGCGGAAAAAGTGCGCGGTGAGGTGCAGGAATCAACCTGGCGGGCGTTTCACGAGACGGCGGTCCTGGGCCATGCGCCTGCCGAGGTCGCCGGACGGTTCGGGATGAGTGTGGCCGCTGTCTACCTGGCGAAGAATCGCGTCATGGTCCGGCTGAAGGCGCGCGTCCGTGAGCTGGACGCGGAATCCTAAATGGTTCGCGTTTACGTTTCGCGTTCGCTAGTACCTGCGAACGCGAAACGTAAACGGGCACAGGCGCAAAGAAGGGGTAAGCCCATGTCCACGAATTGTCCCTCACGCGAAAACTGGCGAGCCTTGCTCGATTCGGCTCTTCCCGAAGCGCAGCAAGCGGAAATGCACGCGCACTTGGAGCGCTGCCGGCAATGCCAAGCAACGCTGGACGCGCTGTCCGCGGGCCGCGAATCCTGGGTGGACGTCGCGCTGCATTTGGCCGACCCGACATCCGCTTCCCCCGCGCTGGACAATGTCTTGCGCGACGCCGTGGAGCACACGCAGCCGCGCGACACGGTGGCCGACGCCGCCGGCGAATTCGACGCTGCCGCGTGTCTGCAGCGGTCCAGGATTCCCGGCCACCTGGGCAGGCTTGGGCACTACGAGATTCTCGAGCTAGTCGGCAAGGGCGGATTCGGCCTGGTTTTCAAGGCCCGTGACGAAACGCTCGACCGGATCGTAGCAATGAAAATGCTGATTCCGGTCCTGGCAAGCAACGCCACCGCCCGCAGGCGGTTCATTCGCGAAGCCAAAGCAGCCGCCGCGATCCGCAACGATCACGTCATCGGAATCTACGCGGTCGAGGGCGAGGCGGCGATTCCGTATCTGGCCATGGAGTTTATCGCGGGGCAATCGCTGCAAGACAAGCTGGACAAGAAAGGCCCGCTTGAGCTAAAGGAGATCCTCAGGATCGGCATGCAAATCGCGCACGGCTTGGCGGCGGCTCATGCCCAAGGCCATGTGCACCGCGACATTAAGCCGGCCAACATCTTGCTGGAAAACGGCGTCGAGCGCGTCAAGATCACCGATTTCGGTTTGGCCCGCGCCGTCGATGACGCCAGCTTGACCCAATCGGGAACCATCGCCGGCACGCCGATGTACATGTCGCCGGAACAGGCCGCCGGCGAAACTGTCGATCATCGGGCGGACTTGTTCAGCCTGGGCAGCGTCCTGTACACGATGTGCACGGGCCGGCCGCCGTTTCGTGCCTCGGGCACTTTGGGTGTCATCAAGCGCGTCATGGACGAAACGCCGCGCTCCATCCGCGCGGTCAATCCCGAGATCCCCGAGTGGCTGGAGCACATCATCGCCAAGCTGCACGCCAAGAAGCCGGAAGATCGTTTCCCGACGGCCAAAGAAGTGGCGGAACTGCTCGGGCAGCACCTGGCCCACCTGCAGCAGCCCGAGCAGATGCCGCGGCCCGCGCCGGTAGGGAGTAGTCCCCACGCTCCGCGTGGGGATGCGCCTGTCGCTCCGCCAGAGGCCACTGCGCAACTCCCACGAGAAGCCGCGGCCCACGCGGAGCGTGGCGCCCACACATGGCGCGTCGGCGACCGCGTGCTTGCCCCGTGGGAACCGGAGTGGGCCTACCCTGCCACGGTGCGCGAGATCAACGGCGACTCCGTTTATGTGTGGTTCGACGACGGCGAGCTGTCGTGGGTGGAGGCCGCGGACCTGCGCCCCCTGGACATTCGCGAAGGGAGCCGAGTGTTCGGCTCCTGGGGCTTCTGCGGGGTTGTAACGGAGCGTGACGGCGATCGGGTTCACATTGCCTATGACGACGGCGACGAAGAATGGGCCAACCTGAAGGATATCTATGTCCCGTCGGGCAAGCCGCCGGTCCCGTCCTCGTTCTGGAAGAAGACCGGCAAGGTCGCGCTGGTTGCCGTTCTCGTTCTGGCGTTTACCGAATGGCGCGGCTACACGCGGATCCTCAGCTACGTTCGAAGTTTCTTTGACCAGGTCGTCACGCTTGACATCGCCGACGCTCCACTACAGGTGAAGATCTTTGAGACCAAGGATGAGGACCCGAATGCGAAGGGGTTTTCCGTTCGCATGCGTGCCAAAGGAACGATGCAGTTTGCACCCGCGCAGGCGTTCACTGCCGACGCGAAAGTGAAATCGCTGCGACTGGCGCCGGGCAATTACTGGCTCATGGCCTCCAAAGACGGTCAATTGGTCCACCGCGAACTGATTCAGGCCAAACTCTGGGGCGAAAGCATCGTCCGCATTCCCAGTTCGAAGAAAGAGGACGCCAACGACGCTGCGAAGCTCCAGGGGAAGTGGATCGTTCAATCGCACGCCAGGCAGACTCAAGACGCGAAAGACATCAAGCCGAACATGCCATTGGACGACGCGAGCAAACCGGGAAGGATTGAATTCTCAGCCGATCGGATGCGCATGCAAAGCGCAGACGGCGACGTCATCACGGAGCAACTCTTCGCCATCGACCCGACCAAACTGCCCAAGCAAATCCATCTCTTCGGCGTCGGCTCGAACGCCCACGAAGTCAGCGGCATCTACAAGATCGACGGCGACAAATTGACTCTGTGCTTGGCCCCTGCCGGGCAGCCGCTGCCGACGCTGTTCAAGGCAGCCGAGGGTCAGGGCGACGTGTTGATGGTATGCAACAGGGAAGCCGCCGGGCAGAAGCAGGTCAAGTCTGCCACACCCAGCGAAGACCTCGCGGAACTCCGCCGCCTGGTCGCGCTTCAAGACACGGAAGTCGAGCGCATGCGATTGCGGGTGAAACAGGGATTTGAGCCGGCCCATGCGCTGGTGCAAGCGGAAATCAGCCTGTTCGAGGTGAAGATTCGCCTCGCCGAAGCGGAAAAGCAGCCGATCAGCGACCTGGCCAAGCAATTGATCCAGCGCCACGAGGAGAATTTGTCCTTGGCGAAAAACTTACACAACGCGGGCGTCATCACCCAAGCCGAAGTGGGCCGCGTGGAAAAGAACCTCATCGAGGCCAAGCTCAAATACCGCATCGAAGGGGCGCCGTGATCCTTACTGCGCAATGGTCAGCCGCTGATTCGCTTCCACGCCTTTCTTGGTGAGCCGGCCTTGTCCATGGGGCAGGATCACCTCCACGTCGCATGTGGTCCGCGTTCCGAGGCCATCTGTCAAAACGCATGCGCTTGATTCCGCGCGCGGGTATGGTACGCTGAAATGTCTAGGATTTGCGGCATTACGCCCTTGGTTCTGACATAGGATTTCATGGCTTCCACATTGCCCTCTCTGACGCCGGAACAGCGCCGTGCAGCCGCCGGTCAATTCGAACGCGCCAACCAGGTGCTGGCATCGGGCAACTATGATTACGGCATTCAGCTCTTGTTCAACTGCTGCCTCATCGACCCTGCCAGTCCGATCTATCGCCAAACGCTGCGCCAGGCGGAAAAGAAAAAATTCCAGAACAACCTGAAAGGCTCCGCGTTGGCCTTCCTCACGAATCTACGCGCCAAGTTGCAGCTGAAAACGTCGCTACGGACCGGCAATTACGTCAAGGTCCTCGAACGCGCCGAGCGCGTCTTTCTGCGCAACCCGTGGGACGTGCCCGCCAGTCTTGCCATGTCCGAGGCCTTCACGCAGCTCGAGTTGCCGGGCATGGCCATTTGGACCTTGGACCAGGCGCGTCAGGTCGAGCCTGCCAATCCGCGCATCAATCGGCCGCTCGCGCGTTTATGCGAAAAGTCGGGCAATTTCAACGCTGCGATTGCCCTCTGGGAGTTGGTGCGCAAGGCGGACCCGAAAGACCAGGAGGCACAGAGCAAGCACAAAGATTTGGCCGCCAGCGCGACCATCGCCAAGGGCCGTTACGAGCGTGCGATTCACGGGCAAGCGCCGACGCCTTTGCAGGGCGCTGCTGCCGCGACCGCGACGGAGCAAGCCGCGGGGCAGGCCGCTGGTCTGTCCGAACCTCCGCAGGCCGGAGACTTACCGCAGAGCGTCGACCCGACGGACGAAAAGATGCCGCGCGAGGTTGCCGCCCTGCAAGCGAAGATCCAGGCGCAGCCGACGAATCCGAACCACTATTTGCACCTGGCTTCCGTTTACCGGCGGGCCGATCTTTTTGACAAGGCGGCGCTGGTCTTGCGCGACGGTCTGGGCCCGACCGGCAACCACTTCGACCTCATGATGGAGGTTGTCGATCTGGAAATCGAGCCGCTTCGGCGCGACCTGGTGTTGACCGACGAGCTTTTGTTCAAGGATGCGGGCAATGACGAGCTCAAGGAACTGCACGCCAAGCTCGCGAAGGAAATCGCCACCCGCGAGCTCGACTATTTCCGTCGCAAGGCGGATCGCCATCCCACTGACGCTAACCTGCGCTTCGAGGTCGGCGTGCGGCTTTTGCGAACCGGCCAAATCGACGAGTCGATCCGCGAGCTTCAGGCCGTCCGCAACGACCCGCGCTTGCAAGGCAAGGCGCTCGTCTATCTGGGCTTTTGCTTTCAGAGTCGCAACAACTGGCGGCTGGCGCAGCGTAATTTCGAGGAGGCGCTTCGGCACTTGGGCGTCGGCGACGAAAGCTTGCGCAAGGACGTCATCTATCAACTGGCCAAGGGCTACGCGGACGCCGGCGAATACCAGCGCGCCCTCGACCTGGCGTGCGAATTGGCGAACCTCGACTATTCCTATAAAGACATAGGCCGGCTGCTCGACGAATGGACTTCCATTCTGCAGAAGGCTTGAATTCATTTTCGTTCTTCGAGGTGTCCAACATGAAACGACTCGCAAGATCCGGCGCCTTGCTGGGGCTCGCACTGCTCGCCATTGCCTGCCTGGGGGCGGCGGGCGCAGCCAAGAAACTGCTTCTGGATGCGCGCGGCGCGCTCACCGCCGCCGACCCCACGGATCCAGCGCAGAAAGGCAGCTACCAAAAGGTCCATCCCTTCAAGGCCAAGGCCGGCAAGTCTTATCGCATCGATCTGGCCAGCGACGATTTCGACGCCTACTTGCGCCTGGAAAACGCCGACGGCAAGCAGCTGGACGAAAACGATGACAGTGTCGACGGCCTCAATTCGCGTCTCGTTTATTCGGCAAAAAAGGACGAGGAAATCCGCGTCATCGCCACCAGTTTTGCACCTCAAATGACTGGTGAGTATCGGCTCAGAATTGCCTATGCCGGTGCTCAGGACATCTTGGAAAACAAGGCCGTCAATCTTCACAAGTTGAGTTCGGCCGAACAACGAGCAATCCTCGAGCGCGTCAAGAAACACTTTGCGGAGCGCAGCCTGGAGCTTGGACTGCGCGATGTACGGCTTTGCTTCCAGATTTCCATGAGCCTCGAACACGCCAAGTCTCCGCGCGGCGACGAAGTCCTCCGCGATTTTGCCAAGTCATTCGCGGCGGCCGCCGATCCCAAGACCGCGGACTTCGCCACGTCGCTCGAAGGCGCGGCCCGCCGCTTGAAATTGCCTGGCGGACCGATCGAAATCAAGGGCACAACGCTTAACGGCAAGCCGATCGACTGGAGGTCCTATCGCGGCAAAGTAGTGCTGGTCGAATTCTGGATGTCGATGTGTCCGCTCTGCCAGGCGGAACTGCCGAATGTCAAGAAAACCTACGCGGACTACAAGGATAAAGGCTTCGATGTCGTCGGCGTCAGCCTCGACCGCAATCAGGCAACACTGGCCCAATTCGTCAAGAAGCAAAAGCTTACCTGGGCCTGTATCTTCGAACCGACTGCGCGACAATCGCTGGCCGAGTATTATGGCGTCTTCTCCATCCCCTTGGCGATTCTCGTCGATCGCGACGGTACCGTCGTGTCCATGAATGCACGCGGCCCAGAACTCCATCGACTGGTGGCGAAACTGGTCGAAAAGAAATAGACTCGAATTAGACAGGAATGTCTACTCACCCCTGTCCCTCGAGAGCAAGGGGGACTGTGTCGGTGGGGACGTCCATCTACGGGAAAAACACTTCATGATTCGCTTGGGCGTCAATATCGATCATGTGGCGACGGTGCGGCAGGCGCGCCGCGCCCAGGAGCCCGATCCGGTGGCAGCGGCGGTGCTTGCGCTCTTGGGCGGAGCCGACTGCATTACCATTCACCTGCGCGAAGACCGCCGGCACATTCAGGACCGCGACGTGCACGTTCTCCGCCAGGTTGTGCCTCATCACCTGAATCTGGAATTGTCGGTCGCCGAGGAGATCGTCGCGATTGCCTGCGGCGTGAAGCCCGATCAGGCCACGCTGGTGCCAGAGCGCCGCCAAGAACTGACCACAGAGGGCGGCCTCGACGTGGTCGCGCATCAAAAAGCGGTCGGCGTTGCGATGAAAAAGCTGCACCAGGCCGGCATTGATGTGTCGCTGTTCGTCGATCCGGATTTGCGGCAGATCGAGATGTCGAAGCTTTTAGGCGCCAAGGCAGTGGAGATTCAGACGGCCCGCTACGCCGAAGCAAAGTCCGTCACCGAGCGCGAGCGTGAACTGGCCCAGTTGCACGATGCCGCCGACTTCGCCCGGCAGCACCGGCTGCACATTCATTTGGGTCATGGGCTCAATTACGAGAACGTCGCCGCCGTATGTCAGATACCGGGCGTAGAGGAATTGAACATCGGCCACAGCATCGTATCGCGCGCGGTCCTGGTGGGGATGGAGCGCGCCGTGCGCGAGATGAAGAAAGCGATGGGACAGTGAACCGCCGACGCCCCGTTTACGTTTCGCGCTCACTTAGCGCTTGCAAGGATGCTGCGAGCGCGAAACGTAAACGAAGCGAGCGCGCAATCTGAACAACTCAATTCCTTCCACTTCCCTGGTAGATGTCGTATAGGGATTCCGCCATCATTCCTTCCAAGTGGTTTCGCTCTATTCTAGGGATGTCCAGCGAGTCGCATGTGGAGGAATCTGGTGACTTCGAAGGCGCGTGAGGGATTAGTTTATGGACTCATCGCGTACGGTTGGTGGGGACTGGTCCCGCTCTATTTCCGCTTGCTGGGCGACGTGGCCCCGACGGAAATCCTTGCCCATCGCATCGTCTGGTCGATGCTGTTCCTGGTCGCGGCGCTGACCCGGCTCAGGCGCTGGCGGGCGTTTGCCAAGTGCTTTCGTGTTCCCGTTTTATTCCGCGTGCTGGCCCTGACTTCGGTGCTTATTGCCGTCAACTGGTTCGTCTACATTTTCGCCGTGGATCGCGGCTTGGTCGTCCATGCCAGCCTTGGTTACTTCATCACACCTCTGGTCAGCGTCGCGCTAGGGATGTTCTTTTTAGAGGAGCGGCTGCGGCCCTTGCAATGGCTGGCCCTCGTGTTCGCATTGGCCGGAACCAGTGTCCTGGTCCTTTCCGAAGACCAGTTTCCGTGGATCGCGCTGTCGCTGGCTTGTTCCTTCAGTTTGTACGGCTTGTTCCGCAAGAAAATCCCGGTCGACGGCCTGGTTGGCTTGTCCGTGGAGACGCTACTGCTGGTGCCTTTGGCGGCGGCTTATTTGGTTTTTCTTGGCTGGCACGGGGAATCCGCATTCGGGGCCCATTCCTTTGCCGTCGATTTGCTGCTGTTGGCCAGTGGTGTCGTCACCGCCGTGCCGCTCTTGTGCTTCGGCCAGGCCACGCAACGGCTGCCATTGTCCACGCTCGGCTTTTTGCAGTATCTCTCGCCCAGCATCCAGTTTCTCCTCGCGGTGACCGTCCTGGGCGAATACTTGAACACGCCGCGTCTGGTCAGTTTTCCGCTGATTTGGTGCGGCTTGGCGGTATTCACATTGGATTCACTGCGAAACTATCAGCGCAGGGTGAAATCCGCCGCCGCCGTCGCTATACCAAACGAAGAACGATGAACAACCCTCCCCAAAAGAAACCCGAATGGGCGCCGCGCATCTGGGAAGGCTGCGACTTCTTCGCCTGGCTCCGTCTTCTGGCCCGCAATCGCTTTCAAGTCCACTGGTCCTGCCTGTACATCGCCGCGATCATAACGTGCGTCAGTTTCTTCCATACGCTCTTGCGCTGGCTGCAAGAGGCGGTCTATGGCCGGGTGCTGCGCAAGGCGAGAATCACCCAGGCGCCTATCTTCATCCTTGGCCATTGGCGCACGGGCACCACGCTGTTGCACGAATTCCTCATCCGCGACCCACGCTTCGGCTATCCAACCACTTACGAGTGTCTTGATCCCCATCACTTCTTGCTGACCGAGCAATTGTTCAGCAAATACTTGTGGTTCTTGGTGCCTACGCACCGCCCCATGGACAACATGAAGGCCGGCTTTGATCGGCCGCAGGAAGAGGAGTTCGCCCTGTGCATGATGGGCACGCCGTCGCCCTATCTGACCATCGCGTTTCCCAACAACAAGCCGCAGTATCCGGAGTATCTTGACTTGGAGGGTCTGACGCCTGCTGCATTGCGCGCTTGGAAAGAGAGCTTCCTGAAGTTCCTGAAGCAGGTAACCTTCAAGCAAGGCAAACGGTTGGTGCTGAAGTCGCCGCCCCACACCGCCCGCATCCCGGCGCTCAAAGAAATGTTTCCTGACGCGCTCTTCCTCCACATCGTCCGCGATCCCCGCGTCGTTTTTGCCTCGACGGTCAATCTTTGGCGAACGCTCTATCGCCTGCACGGCCTGCAAAAGCCTACGTTTGCCGGTTTGGAGGAACAAGTGCTCGCGACGTTCGAGCGCATGTACGAACGGCTCGAATCGGGCAAGAAGCTGCTCGAACCAAGTCAATTCTATGAGCTGAAGTTTGAGGACCTCATCAAGGATCCGGTGGGTCAATTGCGCCGGGCGTACGATCATTTTCAACTGGGTGGCTGGCAGGACTTCGAGCCGCGTCTAGAGGACTATCTCGCCAGCATCAAAGGGTACGAGACCAACAAGTACCAGTTGACGCCGGAGCAAGAGGCGCAAGTCGCCGCCCGATGGGGCGACTTCATGAAGCGTTATGGATACGCCTCAGCATGAGCCCTGGGGCGCAATGAGAAGTTGTCGTAAATTGATGGTAGATGACAAACGAAACCACCCCCATTTTTGCTTGCCCCTACTGCAACGCCCAGATCGCGGCGGAGAATCTTGAGCGCCGCGGCGAAAAGCTGGTTTGTCCGCGCTGCGGGGAACCGCTGCCGCTTAGTGAGACGGACACTCCTGTCCGACCACCAGCGCCGGATACTCCGCCCTCCATGCCCAGCTCCCAATCGATGGCCAAGGAGAATCGCCGGACGCTGCTCGCTCTTTTAGGCATCATGACTCTGCTCGCTGCGGTGGGACTGACCTTCGCTTTGTTGACAGTCGATGAGCGACGCAAGCACGATTATCCAGTCAAGAAATCAAAGCAGGAACAAATGGTGCTGGCGCCGACCGGCGAATTGGCGGGATTGGGTTATCTTCCGGCCGGATCCAATCTGGTGATTGCCGTCAACGTGGAATCGGTGCGCGCCAATCCCAAAACACGCGCGCTCTTGGAACCGTCGCCGCCGTTGCTCGATTTCTTGCTGGAAAAAGTGGATAAGCATTCCAAGTTGAAGATCGAGGAGATCGATCACGTCGTACTGGGCGCCGAGCTACGCGACAAACTACCGCAAATCGTCGTCGTGGCCCGGACAAGAGCTCCGTACAATCGCGAGGCGCTGGCCGACGCGCTCAAGCCGGCCAAGGCAGTGTCGCATCTGGATCGGCCGCTCTTCGCCTTCACGACGCGGCCCGGCGAAGGCTATTTGTGGTGCGCCGATGAGCGCACGCTGATCTGGCTATGGCGTTTGGACGCGGTGAAAAAAGAAGACTTGGCGGAGTTGCCGCAGCCGCCGCGCCAGGGCGAAGGCGCCGCGCCGCCCTCGGTTAAAGCCGTAGTCGCCGATCGCGTGAACAAACACAGCCTTGTTTGGGCCGCCGGCAACCTTGAGGACGCTGTCGTGTTGCAGGAAATGCTGCGACTGGGCGGGAAGGACACGCTGTGGAAAGAGATCAAGGCGTTCGGCCTGTCGCTGTTGCATCAGGATGACTTCGCGCTCGTGGCGCATTTCTTCACCGGCAACGCGAAGTCGACGCCGCTGGTTCGCAAGCAGTTGGAAGAATGGAAGATGCCGCTCGCCAAGTCGGTGAAGGTGGAATCGCCGCCTCCTGAGGTGACCGAGGCTGCCGCACAGTGGGTGACGCTGCAGGTGCGCGGCGACGTTGCGACATTGCGCGACGCTCTCGAGCTTTTTCAAATTGTTCCCAAGTTCAAGCTAAAGTGATGCTCGACTCTTTGCGACTTTGCGTCTTTGCGTGCGTTCTTAATTCTCGCCGCTCTGCTCTAGCCGTTGCTTCTTATCGAAGTCCTTAAGCGATTGGACGACGTCCTTCAGGTTGCCGGCGATGACCGCGTCGAGCTTGTAGAGGGTCAAGTTAATGCGGTGGTCGGTGATGCGGTTTTGCGGGAAGTTGTAGGTGCGGATGCGATCGCTGCGGTCGCCGGAGCCGATGAGCGTGCGGCGCTGCTCGGCTCGTTTGCTATGCAGCTTTTGCTGTTGCCGCTCGTAAAGCCGGCTGCGGAGGATGCGCATGGCCCGCTCGAAGTTCTTGTGCTGGCTGCGCTCGTCCTGGCATTTGACTTCCATTTCCTCCGAAGTGCCGCGTTTGTACCAGATGCGGACGGCGCTTTCGGTCTTGTTGACGTGTTGCCCGCCCGCGCCGCCGGCCCGCATCCGCTCCCATTCGATTTCCTGGTCCTTCACTTCGACTTGGGCCTCATCCGGTTCGGGCAGCACGGCTACCGTTGCCGCGGACGTATGGATGCGGCCTTGCTGTTCCGTCTTGGGCACGCGCTGCACGCGGTGGCCGCCGGACTCGTAGCGCAGATATTGAAAGACTTCGTCGCCGGTGACGCTGAAGACGATTTCCTTGTAACCGCCTTGTTCGCCGGGGCTGAACGAGATGTCTTCCACTTTCCAACCCATCTCGCGGGCATACTGCGAATACATGCGATACAGGTCGCCGGCAAAGAGCGCTGCCTCGTCCCCTCCGGTGCCGGCGCGGATTTCCATGATCAAGCTGCCGTAATCCTCGCCTTCGGCCAATAGCAGATCTTCGAGGCGCGACTGCAAGGCGGTTTTGCGTGGCCGCAATGCTGTCAGTTCCTCTTCGATGAGCGACTTCATGTCCGGATCGGCGTCCGTCAGGAGCTTTTCGGCCTGGCTGATTTCTTCCTCTAGTTTCAAGTATTCCTGAAACGGCTTCACCTGTTTGGCAATGGCGCCGTGTTCCTTGGCCGCTTTGCTGTAGCGCGTACGGTCCGCGATGATCACCGGATCGGCGAGCTGTTGTTCCAGCTCCTGGTTGCGGGCCAGGATTTTCTCGAAGGCAGGCCACATAACAGAAATCAGGGGTCAGGAGTCAGGGGCAGTTTACGTTTCGCGCTCACAGAAACCTCCAACACGGGCAACAAGTGAGCGCGAAACGTAAACCTTGATGGAAGAACAAAAAAGCAGAAGGAAGTCCACGCGACTTCCTTCTGCTTTCGGGTTGTACCAAAGCTACTTGGCGGCTTCTTCGGTTTTCTTACGCTTGTCCCAGTTGTATTTACGCTGGAACTTCTCGACGCGGCCGGCGGTGTCCACGTACTTCATCTTGCCCGTGAAAAACGGATGGCACGCCGAACAGATTTCCACGGCAATGGTCTTGCGGGTGCTGCGCGTGACAAACTTGTTCCCGCAGCCGCAGGTGACCGTGCATTCCTGATAGGTGGGGTGGATTTTCTCTTTCATGGTATTTCACATTATAAGGACAAAGCGCATCACAACAAGGGCACTCCCCATTCACTTCGCTCGCTTCCAGGTGATCACGAAGTAGTTGGTGTTCGGCCAGGTCGCGAACTGGTTGGGGCGGGCCTGGTCGGGGTTGAGGCCCCGGCAAACCTTGAAGGTGTCCTTTTCGATGAGATAGATGCCTTTGTGAACCTGGTCCTTCTTGTCGCCTTCCATTGGAACCATGTCGATTTCTTTGGGGTTCTTCGATGGATCGAGCTTGATGGCGTTGGGAAACGTGCGGTCCTTCATTTTCACGATGTATTGATCGCCCTTGATGGTCAAGGTCGTGCCTTCGAGCTTTTTCTGGGGAACTTCGATGCCGTTCACTTCCATGGCGGCGATGGTCCAGGAGCCTTCGAGCGCTGTCAGGTCCTTCTTGGAAGCGTCCTGACCGCAATCCGGACGGGAGACGAGCAATAGACAGAAAAACAAAGACAAGACTTTCATTGCTAAACCCTTCTGTTTACGTTTCGCGCACGCGGCGCGCTGCCACGGCAAGGCATAACTCGAACGCGAAACGTAAACGGTGCAACTAGGATTCAATCTGTGAATGTTGTATCGACAAGCAGCGCGCATTGCAGTCGGCGCAGATACTCCGCGCGTGGGATTTCCACGGCGCCCAAGCGCTGCGTGTGTTCGGTCAGCATCTGAATGTCGATTAATTCGAAGCGGCGTCGGCGCAAATGGTTCATCAAGAATGCCAACGCGACTTTCGAGGCGTCGCGGCGACGAGAAAACATCGACTCGCCCGCGAACAAGCCGCCGATAGCGACGCCGTACAACCCGCCGACGAGTTGCTCTTCGCCGGAACAGTCAAGCGAAACGGAGTTTCGCGATGGTGCGTTCCCAAGTGGGAGCTTGGGGACGAGGAGCGCGGAGTGCCAAACCTCGACGCTATGGGCGACGCCCAGCCGGTGCAGCCGTTCGTAGGCTTCGATCATGTCCGGCGTGATCCAGGTTCCTTCGGTGCGGTCGGCGCAGCCGCGGATGACTTGTCCGAACGCATGATTCATCGTGCAGCGATACCTTTTGGAACGGATGGTTCGCGCCAGGCGCCGCGGCACGTGCATGCCGTCAAGCTCAAAAACGGCGCGTGGATCGGGCGACCACCAGCAAACCGGCATGCCTTCGTCATACCAGGGAAAAACCCCGGCGCGATATGCCCGCAGCAGCCTTTGCGGATGGAGGTCGCCCCCGACGGCGACAAGATCGGAGGAGCACGGAGCGCGGGGCGCAGCTCGCGAAGTGTGGAGCGCGGAGTGTGAAGCGCGGAGCGCGCTCCACTCTTCGCGCTCCGCGCTCCACTCTTCACTCTCCACTATCCACTCTTCACGCCTCACGGCTTCTTGCCTCCCTCGTAGCCGCGTTCCTTTTCCTTGTGCTTGCGGATGATGACCCAGCCGTCGTAGCGGTCTTTGGGATTCGACAGCACGTACCAGCCGAATTCACCTTTGTCGCACAAACCGTTCAGGATTTCTTCGACTGTTTTGTTCTTGGCGGAATAAGTCAACTTGGTATTGTTGGAAACGCCGGAGGCATTGTCGATCTTGAAACTGACCGGCATGTCCATCTCGCGCTTCAAATCGTCGAAAATTGGCTTGGTGCCCGTGTTCTTCCATTCGACCTCGGCGATTTTTTGCTGAAGCCGTTTGCGGGCGGACTTGGCGGCCGGCGACTCCTGCGCGAGCGCCACGCCTGCCGCCGCGACCAGGAGCATGACGATACTGCCGATTCTTGCCCAATGCGACATGAGAAACCTCCTCGATCAGACTTCCCCCTCTCTGCGGGGGATAGCGGTATGGGTGAGGGGGCAATGCGCCTTTCATGCTACCAGGATCGCTTGCAAATGAAAGCAATTCGCGGCAAAAAACCGCTGCGCTGCCGGGTGAAGAACGCGCCGATTTCGATAGAATAAAGCACTGGATTCAGAGTTGAGGGTCCATTGAATCTGGATCAGCCATCGGAATGTAACATGTTTGTTTTAAAGGACTTATACTTTGGCGGCTGAACTGCCTCCCCCTGGCGATCTGCCCCCGGCGACTCCCCCCGGCAATGGCGATCAGCCGACGCTTTTGAACATCGAAGACGAGCTCAAAAATAGCTACCTCAGCTATGCCATGAGCGTCATCATCAGCCGCGCGTTGCCGGACGTGCGCGATGGGTTGAAGCCCAGCCAACGCCGCATTTTGCTGGCGATGAACGACCTTGGCTTGGGCCCCAATGCTTCCACGTCCAAGTGCGCGGGCATCGTCGGCGAGACGATGAAGCGCTACCACCCGCACGGCAACGAAGCCATCTATTTGACGCTGGTGCGCATGGCCCAGGACTGGAACATGCGCCATCGTCTGGTCCACCCCCAAGGGAACTTCGGCTCCATCGCGGGCTTGCCGCCGGCGGCGTTTCGCTATACCGAAGCGCGACTCTCCCCCATCGCGGCTGAGATGATTCAGGACTTGGACAAGGAAACCGTCGACTTCATTGACAACTACGACGGCAAATACCGCGAGCCCCTGGTCTTACCCAGCAAATTCCCCAACCTGATCGTCAATGGCGCGGACGGCATCGCCGTGGGCATGGCCACGGAAATCCCGCCGCACAATCTGGGTGAAGTGTGCACCGCCACCATCCAGGTCATCGACAATCCCGATGTGACCATTGAACAGCTCATGGAAACGGTGCCGGGGCCCGATTTCCCGACAGGCGGCGTCATTTGCGGCCGGCAGGGCATCATAGACGGCTACAAGACCGGCCGCGGCAAAGTCACGCTGCGCGCCCGCGCCCGCATCGACGAAGATAACAATCAGATCATCATTTACGAAGTTCCCTATCAGCATACGCGCGGACGGCTGCACGAAGCCATTGCCGAATTGATCAAGGATGAGCGGCTCAAAGGCGCCAGCGAGGTCAAGGATCATTCCAGCGCGCGCGACGGCGAACCGGTCAACCTCACCGTCTACCTCAAGCGCGACGCCGACCCGCAGCTCGTGCTCAACCAGCTTTACCAATTCTCGCCCCTGCAAAAGACCGTAAGCATTATTCTGTTGGCGCTTGTGGACGGCCGGCCCCGGCTCTTGCCCTTGAAGACCATACTGGAAGAGTTTTTGCGCCACCGCGTCCAGGTGATTCGCCGGCGCACGGAATACCTGTTGCGCGAAGCCAAGCGCCGCAGCCATATTCTCGAAGGGCAACTGATCGCCATTTCCTCCTTGGACGAAGTGATCCAAATCTGCCGCGCGGCGCCCAGCCGAAACGAGGCCAAGGAACGCTTGCAAGGATTGGAGGTTTCGGCGGCGCTCATGGAGCGCGCCTTGGGCGTCGACCACTTCGCTTCTCTCAAAAAGGAAATCGGCGACCTGCCCGGCTACCATATGACCGAGGCCCAGGCGGAAGCGGTCGTGCGCTTGCAGCTTGGCCAGCTCGCCGCCCTGGAGCGCGACGAGATCTTCAAGGAGTACAACCAACTGCGCCAGGAAATCCGCGGCCATGAAGAGCTGCTTTCGAGCGAAAAGAACATACTGGCCCTTATTCGGAAAGACCTCGATGAGCTGCGCGACAAGTACAGTGACGAGCGGCGAACGCTGATTCTCGACGCCGAGCCCAGCCGCCTCAAGCTGGAAGACCTGATCGCCGAAGAACAGAACGCGGTCACGCTCAGCCACAACGGCTACATCAAGCGGCTGCCGCTGACGACGTACCGCACGCAGCACCGGGGCGGCAAAGGCGTGTCCGGCGGCGACACGCGCGAGGACGATTTCGTCGAGCACTTCTTTGTCGCCAGCACACACGCCTATTTGTTGTGCTTCACCAACACGGGCCGCCTCTATTGGCTCAAAGTCTATGAAGTTCCGCAGATGAGCCGCACGAGCGCGGGACGGGCCATCGCCAACGTGCTGTCCTTGAAGCCCGAGGAGAAAATCACCAGCGTCATTCCGGTCCGGCGTTTCGATGCGACCAGTTACTTGCTGATGGCGACCCGGCACGGCATCGTGAAGAAAACCGCGCTCGAGGAATACAGCCGGCCCAAGCAAGGCGGCATCATCGGCATCGCCCTTGACGAGGGCGATACGCTGATCGATGTGGCGCTGGTCCGGGCAGGGGACGAGGTTGTGCTGTGCACTCGGCAGGGCATGGCCATTCGATTCGATGAGGCCGACGCCCGCGCCATGGGCCGCAATACCCGCGGCGTAAAAGGCATCAATCTAATGGAAGGCGACGAAGTGGTCGGCATGGTCGTCGCCGATCCCGCAGGCGCACTCTTGACAGTGTGCGAAAACGGATATGGCAAACGCACCCCCTTCGGCGCCAACGTGGCGGGCGAGCCGGTCGAAGGTGAAGAGGAAGAGCCGGCCGCCGAATCAGCGCCAGTCGAGCCTGCGACTGCACCAGCGCCGGCGGAGCCGGCTGCCGAGGAGGAGGAAGTCAAGGACCGATCCGCGATGCGCTATCGCAAACAGCGGCGCGGCGGCAAGGGCTTGCGCGACATTCGCGCCACCGAGCGCAACGGCCCAGTGGTCGGTGTCGCTTCCGTCCACGAGGACGACGACATCGTGCTCATCACCGTGCAAGGCATGGTCAACCGCACGCACATTCGCGAAATTCGTCTGATCGGCCGCAATACTCAGGGCGTACGCATCATGAATCTAAACGAAGGCGACAAGATCGCCTCCATTGCCAAGGTGGCGAAAGAGAACGGCGACGCCGAAGCGCCGGCACAGCAGCCACCGTCCGAACCGTCGTCGCAGTGAGGTCGCAGCGCCGGCTATCCTGCGAAGTATTGCGTGTTGAAGTAAAACTCTTGATTTGCGTCCGCACTGGGCCAAAAGAATTGCTCCGCACTTTTTCCCGCGGCCACGGCCTCTTCGTGCGTCAAAAACACGATCGGCTCATAGAGTTTGCCCGGCGCCCGCCTACAGGCGATAAAAACGAATTCCAATGCGCGCAGCCAAATCTGAAAAGTTGTTCCCGCCGAATCACTGACGGTAGAGACAGGGCTCTGTGTGCAATGGGCTGCTGCTTCGAAGGCCTGCGGCAGGCGTCGCGCGATCGTTGCCGCTTCGTCCCGGAAGAACTGACAAAAGGCGGGTGCGGAATCAGCTCGCCCATTCCATTGTGCCGCGAGCAGATCCCAGGGAAGCGCGCGGGCGCGCAGGACCAAAAGTGTCAGTTTGCCTTGCGGGACGAGAATGCCAATGGCGCTTGGTCCTGCCGAGCGCGGCTCCACTCTGCGAAATGCGGGCATATCGGCGACCTTCGCGGCGCGGACTTCAAACCGCGCCGGCTTGGCGGGACGACTAGAGTTTTTTCAAATCGTGTGGCCGCACCCTTTAGGGTGCGGAATCTCCGCAGGCTAAAGCCTGCGGCTACGGTCTTGAAATGTGCTCTAGGCAATATGTCCCACCTGCAGGTCGGACATTCCTGTCCGACGAAGGGCAAGAATGCCCGTCCTTGAATCAGCGGACAACTAAGTGCCACCGGGAGCGCCGGGACCGCCGCCGGGTGGAATCATGCCGCCAGGTAGACCGCCTGGAAATTGGCCCTTCGGCGCCGCTTTCTTTTTGGGGTTGGCCTGATCGTAGCGGTACTTCAATTCATCATGTTCCACTTCGGCTGCCGCCAGGGAGACACCTTCCATCTCCGCAAACCAAGCCTCGGCGACTGCTTGCAAACGGGCCGGATCGAGCTTGTGGGCGCTCTTGGCGTCCCCGAGGTCGAAGGACTTGGCAAACAAGCCCTCCAGCATGCGTTGATCCAAATCCAAGTCACGCGGCAACCCGTCCAATTCCTGCGTGTAGCGGATAATGGTGTCGAACTTCTTGTTCTGCACCAGGTAATACACGAGCGCCCAAGCCGACGAACGGGCCTTTTCCCAATCGTCACGCAGTTTTTGCTGAAGCTTTTCCTTGTCGCGATTCTCCTCGAAGTCGATTTGGGTGCGCGCCGCTGTATGGAACAACCGGTCGGAAAGCACGTTGTACAAGGCGTCGCGCGGCTTGCCGAATCCTTTCTTGCGATGGAATTTGAAGGCGACCAGATTGGACCAACTGGGCAATCCGCCCGCGCCATACACCGCGCCATGTGGTGTTTCGAAATAGCTCGCCAAGCCGTACTGAACCCATTGCGGCACGCCCGTGTAGCGCGGCAGAATGCCCGTCGCGGCCAAAAGCTGCAACGTTCCTTCATGGCTCAGCGTGGTCCGCTCGGCTTCTTCTTCCATGGATTTCTGAATCGCCGCCAGCGTCTGGACTTGGGATACCGGCATGGCTGCATCCATCACCTCTTTGCGCTCCCAGACCTTGCCGGTCAGCAATTCGTCGCGACCGACCTTGGCCATTTGCATGTAGCCCTGAAGGTTCTTGTCGAGCGTGACATACGCCTCATCCAAACGACGCGCGGAAATAACCATGATGTTGTCGCGCCGGGGAGTGAAGCCGTCGGTGGCCATCGGCGCCCCGCCCCAAACGGCGTGCTTGGAGTAAAACTCCCGGGGACTGCTGACGAGGACGCCAAGCAGCCGATGCTTGGGCATGGGCGGCAGGGCAATGTTGTCCTGCAATGCGAACCAGTAGTAGAAGGACTCCATATTGTCTTCGAGCCGGGCCAAACGGCGCCGCACCTGCGCGTCGTTGGTCTGCGTCGGCGGCATATTGGTCAGGAGGCCGTAGTGGCCTTTTTCGCTTCCGAGAATGCGATAGTTCTCCGCCCGGAGGTCGTCGAGCAGTGGCCGCAGCGCGGGATCGTCGCCCTGCGGGGTAGTCTTCAGCTGCGCTTGCACCAGCGCGACGTTTTTCACCACCGGGTGCTTGGGATCCAGTTTGCGCAAGTCATCGATGACCAGATGATATTCTTTCATGAGCCCGTGGCTCCATGCCCACAAGGCCAAGTTGACATACTTCTCCGGGTCCTTCGCATCCTTCAAATCGACCCTGCGCTTCTTGTCGAACACTCTGGCTTGGGATTCGCTCCGCAGGTGCGTGTATTTGTAGTTAGGCATCAAAGGAACGATGGTCTTCTTGCCGTGTTGATGATCGAATTCGACCGCGGGGCCGTAGCTTTTCGGCTTGTTTTTGATTTCAAAATAGCCCATCACCCAAATGGGGTTTTCACTTTCGGTCATGATCTGTGAAGCTTCGCCTCCGCCCATGACCCCCATTGCGCCGGCGCCGGGAGGAAGTCCACCGCGCATGCCGGCCCCGGGAGGACCGCCGAGAGCACCGCCGGGAAAGCCGCCGCCGGGGCCGCCCAGAGCGCCGCCGGGAGGACCGCCGAGCGCGCCCCCAGGGAAAGCCCCATCTCCACCGGGACCGCCGAGCATGCCGCCGCCTTGCATTCCCTGAGGCATTGGCGGCACGGCCTTAAGGTCCACGGTGTTCAAATCGACCTTGATAATGAGATAATCCGCCGCCGCTGGCATCACCCACAGCAACAACAACAGGCCAACCGCCAAAAAGACACGCTTCATGAGACCGGGCCTCCAGAAATCAGGCAACGCAATTCGCGTAACTTCGCGCACAGAGTGGAAACTATATTCTCGCACGCTGGCCGCCCTCTCGCAACACGAAAATGCTCGGTTTTTTTGGCGTCCGCGTGGGACACATCGCCACTTATTTGGAATACCCGTCCAATTCGTAAGATATTCCCAAGTGCAATTCCCCGGTAACGGAGGACACATGAGCCTTTACTTCCCCGAATCGTCCGAGTGCTCGAGGCACGCGATTTTTCCCGGTGTCGAAATCGCCACTCTGGCCTGTGAAAAGATGATGCTTTCCTATGTGGAATTGCAGCCGGGCAGCGTCGTGGCGGAGCACAGCCATCCGCACGAACAGGTGGGAATGTTGCTCGAAGGCGCCGCCACCTTTTACATCGGCGGTGAAGAGAAAACGCTCAGAAAAGGCGACATGTTCCGCATCCCGGGCGGCGTCAAACACCGGGTCGTCGTGTCGTCGTCGGGTGCGAAAGCGCTCGATGTTTTTTGCCCGATTCGCGAAGACTATCTATAGTCCAAGTCCGAGAGCCCCATACCCAAGGTCTCAGGTCTGCGTTGTCGGTGCATTTGGTGCAGCGGCTTGCTTTTTCTCGGGCACCGCCCAGCGCAGAAGCTGCATTGCCAGGAATAGTCCGAACACGGGCAAAATGAGCCAGCCCAGCGCAGGCACCCAGACGGAGAGTATCAAGAGCGCCAAACTTACCCACAAGAGGCCGCAGCCGACGAGAGTCATGGTTCCCTTGAAGCTTGCTTCCTCGGTGGCTTCTTGATACTCCAACGTGCTCGCCCGGCGGCGCTCCAGGCTCCGGCGCGCGGCGTCGTCGAGTTCCAGTCCGCGCAGAGCATCGTTCCAGCTCAGAGTAGCAGGCACACTCCGTGTGCCGTCCGACACAGACGGCACACGGAGTGTGCCTGCTACTTTCTGTTCGAAAACTTCGACCAAAGACGCCCATGGATTCCACTCCGGCCAGGTTTCTTCGTTCTCTTTACCTTGGTCATCGACGTAGCGTAGCGTCGCCGGCCCGGGGTAGCCATGGGGGAACGAGAGCTCGATGCGGCCGTGACGTTGCACCAAAGCGAGCCGCAGACGAGTTTCGGCTTGATTGGGCAGAAAGAGCGATTGAAAAAGGCCGCCGCGCACGAACTGGCCGCTCAGAAGCAGCGGCGCGCTTTTGGCCAGTTCCTCTCCCGCAGCGAGTACGATCAACTCGCCGATTTCACCGCCGATAGCGCGCAACACATCCCAGCCGGGCAAACCTGGTTGGTGTCCGTCCATGTCCGCGTCCAGGAGGATATCTTCCTGCGACCACTGCTCGTACTCCAGTAGTCTTGCCGCGGCCAAGACGGCGAACGCGCGGTGTGCTGGGTGGAACAAGCTTCCGGCCTGCCGCGGCTCTGACAGGCTGGGAGCCCGACCGACGGGCGATTCCACAAGCAGGCCGCTCGTTGTCGCCGGACCGGGCGCGATGGCCTCAGCCAGTCCCGATGCTTCACTCAGTTTTCCGGAAGGTGCCGCAGGCGTCACTGCGGTGGTCGGCGCCTCCTCGCGCCGCGCCAACTCGGCCAATCGACAAAATCCAGGATGCAACGCTTGCGGCAGCAACGGCAACAGCACGACCGAGCGCACGTCTTCTCGGATCATGGCAGCTTCGTAGC
Source organism: Gemmataceae bacterium (assembly GCA_022616245.1). Taxonomy (GTDB): domain Bacteria; phylum Planctomycetota; class Planctomycetia; order Gemmatales; family Gemmataceae; genus JAKEFD01. The sequence continues at coordinate 3,196 of JAKEFD010000462.1, read as the reverse complement.
CGATGTCGGGCGTGTCGTCGGCTGGATGAACGCACAGAACGTGCAACTCGGATTGCAAAGCGCGGCGCAATTGTCCGGCGCGAAGGGCCGGGCTGCCGGCGACGACGACCGCGTCGATGTGCAGATCGGCAAGCGCCTCCTCGAGATCGCCGACGCGGCGGGGCTTGAGTCCCCAGCGGGCCAGGTACTCCATGCCGACATTTGGACCCGAATAGATTTGCAACTCATGCCTGCCGGAATCCGCCAGGGCCCGAGCCATGTCCAAGCCGTCGGCATGATCGCCCAGTAGCACCCAGCGCATTAATTACCCTTTTTCTTGAGCAGGCCCAGACGGACGAGGTCGGCGCCGTAAGGTGGAGCGCCGGCGCCGAAACCGGCGGGCAAAGCGAGGTGGCTCCAGGTGGGCGGTTCAAGGCTGAAGGTCTTCACGGCTTTGGCGGGATCAAGAAGCCGCGCGGAGAGTTCGCCGGCGCTGCCCCAAACTTTTTTCCATTCGACTATTGGGGATGCTTTGGCGACTCCGTCCCCATCCAGCCAACGCGTGAAGCGCGAATCGAATGCGTTGCCCTTGCCTTGCCAAAGGACCAGCCCGCGCGCCAGGTCCGCCGGAGGAATCGCCAGCAAGCGCGCCGGCCGCCCCTCCTCGGCAAAGCAATCGACGAAGAAATTGCCCTGAGCCTGGACCACGACTTGTGGCGCGTCCGGCGTCGCGAACGCGAACGCCAACGCCGCCTTTCGGCAAGCGAACGTGTTGTTCTCAAGCAGCACGAACCGCGTCTGCCGATCGGCGTGATGCGGAGCGAACACCAGTCCTTGGTCCCATCCAAGCAGCACGTTGTTGCGCAGGCGCACGCGCGGACATGGACCGCGCATTTCGAGCAAGGAGCGCGCCGAGACCAGCACGGAATCTTTCAGCACCAGCGTCGGGATGTAGTCCGCCAATCCGGCTTCCCACCGAATCAATCCCTGATAAGTGCCAGGGCCCTTGTCCAAACTTCCCTGAAGAACGCAGCGGTTCAAAATGAGGTCGCCGCCCGTGATCTTCAGCAGTTGCGACGGAATCGCGGCCACTTTCCGGTTTTCCAAGACAATGCGCGCTTGGATCAACTCTAACGAGCCGTTGTCAATCTCAATGAGCGGCGCGCGATCATTCACGCTGCGCGGGTTAGCGACCAGTGTCAGCGGCTCTTCCTTGTCCGCAACCGGCTCGAAATAAAGCACAAGCTGCGGTAGATCTTTTACTTTGATCGGACTGGTGACGCATTGGCCCTTGCCTGCAAGATGCAATACGACTTTCGGCGCCGCCTTCACCGACGGCAGGCGCGCTGTCAGGTATTGACCCAGATCCAGCTTGGTCACGTCGATGCGTTCGCCGTGATAATAGCCGTCGCCCAGATCGGCAATGGGCGGCGCTTCGGCTGCTTCGGGCAACGGCGGCGCGAGCAGCGCGTAGCGTTCATAGGTGCGTTCGCGCCATGCTTCCGGCTCGCTCGGTAGTCGACCGAGGGAACATCCGACCCAGCCGGCACCACTCGTGGCCGCGAAAGCGGCTGGCGTTTCCGCCGGGTCGAACAACCCAGGCGACAAGGTTTCCAGATGCGCCCGCAATGGACCGGGCCAACTTTCGGACAAATCGAGATCGCCGTCCGCAATGCTCCAATGGGCACGCCACGCGGACAGGGTGCCGGAATCGATGCTTCTGTCGGCCGCGTGGATGAGCCGCTTCCAGCCTGCGTAGATGCACTGGACCGGCCGCCAATTCATGTTGGCAAGACTGCCCTCGAGCAACAACATGTCGCCGCGCGGCGCGGCGGGATTGGCCCGCGCCAGGATCGTGTCCCAAGCCATTGCCAGAATGCGCGGCGCACCTGTCTTGGCGTTGCCGAGTTGCCACCGGAGAACATGTTGGCCTGTGACAAGAGTGGAGCGCATGACGCGCAGAATCGTTTGCTCCGGCTCGCCGCCGCGCAGTTGGATCATCGCCGGATCGCCGGTCACCAAGAGACTTTCGTCGATGAGTATGTCCAACGGCACGGCGTCGGCTGTCAGCACAACCAGGTCGGCGCCGCGGACAAAACAGCGGCTGAGCCGGCAACGAAGCATCGTCGGCGACGCAGCAGGCGGCTTCTGGGGGTTGAATTCAGAGCCGCGGTCGTTAGCAAGCGAGGGCTTGAACTCGGTGAACGAGATGCCGCGTGCATTCTTGCCTGCAACGGAAACCGTGCAAGACCGTGCCGTCAGGCTGCCGCCCTGCAGTGCGAACCAGGCGGCGGCTTGCTGCGCGCGGCTGTCCGGCCATTGCAAGACCAGGTCAAGATTGTCCAGATGCAAGTCACCGTCCGAAAGCGATAAGAAGTGTGCCGGCGCTTTTTCCGGAAGCGCCGAAGCCGTGATATCCCAGACGAGCAACGGCCGAAGGCCGTCGCCGCCCTGGAGAATGACACTGCGACCGCTCACGGGCGGCAAAGTAGCTTCGTGCAACGGGCCTTGGTCGTGGATTTGCACGACCACGTCTCCCCTCGTTCCCGCCAGTGCTTCCGCGACGGAACGAAAGGAGTCCGGTCCCGGCGCCGCCAGCCGGCTGACGCGCACGACCTGCGCTTTTTCCGGCACTGCCGGGGCGGCCGCGAACGGCCCCAAGAACTCCTTGCGCAAGGCGGCGATATCCGTGGCGCCCTCCCCGTTCGCCAACTTCGGCAAGTCCGGCAACGGCGGACCGACGATGCCCTCCGGCGGAACTTCCAAAGATGGGTCTTCTTTCTTTACCGCCACGGGTACGACCGGCGGCTGCTCGTCGATTTTCTTGCGCTCGTTGGAAGGCGCGCCGCCTCGTCCAAACGCCAGCCAGCCGGTGATGCCAAGGAAAACCACGCCTGCGACAGCCGCGGCCGGCCACCATGCCGGCCAACGAGCAACGGCCGTTTTCTTTTTCCTGGGTTGGTCGTCTTCCTCATCGTCGCGAAAACGCTTTCTCTTCGGTCGAGGCTCGTGGTCTTCCCGAACCGCTTGGGCGGGCCGAATTGCCTGAGCAACCTGTTGGGGCACAACCGCCTCGTCGGTTTTCTTGGCTTCGTTTGACAGTTCGAACGACGCCAAAGAGCCGAGGCGGCTTGTTCTTGCAAGATAGGCGCGAAAGTCAGCCCGGTCCTGCAAGGCGTACAGCAATTCGAGCGGAGTCTGATAGCGGTCGGCCGGC
>JAKEFD010000461.1 GCA_022616245.1 Gemmataceae bacterium | reverse complement strand
GATTACTATTACTCCCAGCTCTATGAGCATTATCCCAACAGTCCGTTGGCGCCCAAAGCCATCAAGCAAGCGATCATCTGCAAACAGATTGGCGCCGGCGGAACCGCCTATGACGGCCGCACCGTCGAAGAGTCGCGCAAGCTGCTCGACGCCGCCGTGCGGGCCTATCCCGAGCTGGCAGGAAAAGATTACGATTGGATACAGCGGCAGCTCGTTGCAGTAAACTTGCAGCAAGCGGACCGCGATTTCAATATCGCGGAGTTCTACAGGCGCACCGGACATCCCGGCTCGGCGTATTTCTACTACGAATTGGTGCGGCGGCGTTACCCGAACACCGACTACGCGGACAAGGCTTCGACGCGAATGGGTGAGCTGCGAGCTACGACGCTGTCCGCCGACGCGTCCAGTTCGAATCCGGTACAAACATTACAACGTTGGCTTAACCCGAGTGCACCGCCGTCGCCCGAAAATACGCCGCGCATTTTGCCGCCAAGCTTCACGCCTGCCGCGCGGTAAGGGGCCACGAAGGTTCCGATGTCCCCCCTCACCGAGGGGAGTGCGATGGAGTCCCCATGACTCACGCGTTGCTCCGTGTCTTTTTTCTGGCATTGACTCCCGCGCTCCTGGCCGGTTGCTCGAGCGACGGTCATCTCTGCATCCTCGGCTACACCACGCGGCCCAATTACGATCCCAGTATCCATACCGTTTACGTGCCCATCTTCCAGAACGTCACGTTTGCACGCGGTTTGGAATTTGATCTGACGCGGGCCGTCATTCGCGAGATCGAATCCAAGTCCACCATCAAAGTCGTGTCGAACTGCGAAAACGCCGACTCGGAGCTCATCGGCAAGATCTTCAGCACCAACAAGAGTTTGATCACCCTCAATCAGCTCGGCGAAGTGCGCGAAGCGGAAGGGCTCATGGGCGTGGAAATCGTCTGGCGCGACTTGCGGGCCGGACAGTCGGGCCAGCTCTTAAGCGGCAACGGCAAGAAAGTCGGCCATCCCGAAGGCGCGCCCCCTCCGCCGATCGTCGTACAGCCCAACGCCTCGTTTGTGCCGGAACTGGGCGGTTCGCTCACCTCCGCGCAAAAACAACTCGTGGACCGCACCGCTATTCAAATCGTTTCCATGATGGAGCAGCCGTGGTAGAAAAGAAACATGCTCCAATGGCGTCTGCGCGACCGCACCCTCTGTTTCGAACGTGCCCTGGTCATGGGCATCGTCAACGTCACCCCGGATAGCTTTTCCGACGGCGGCCAATTCGCGACTTCGGACTTAGCCATCGCTCACGGGCTCAAGCTCGCAGAAGAGGGCGCTGATATTCTCGACATCGGCGGCGAATCGACGCGGCCCGGCGCGACCCCAGTGCCCGCCGCCGAGGAGCTCGGTCGAATCGTACCCGTCGTGACCGCTCTTGCAAAACAGACTGGCCTGCCCCTGTCCATCGACACGTACAAGGCCCAGGTCGCGCGGGCCTGTCTCGACGCCGGCGCACACATCATCAACGACGTTACGGCGCTGACCGGCGATGCGCGCATGACCGATGTGGCCCGCGACACCGGCGCCGGTGTCGTCCTCATGCATATGCAAGGCACGCCCCAGACAATGCAGCTTGATCCAAAGTACGAAGATGTGGTAAACGACATTCTCCGATATTTGAAAGACCGGCTCGACGCTACCGTCGCCCAAGGAATCGCCTGGGAAAACTTGACCGTCGACCCCGGCGTCGGCTTCGGCAAGACGCACCAGCACAACATCGAGATCGTCGCTCGCCTGGAAGAATTCCAAGCACTGGGCCGGCCGCTCTGTTTGGGAGTTTCGCGAAAGGGATTCATCGGCAAGATCACGGGCAAGACGTTGGATCAACGCCTGGCCGGCTCACTGGCAGTCGCTTCTTTTGCCTTGGCCCGCAACGCCGCACAAATCCTGCGCGTGCACGACGTGGCCCAAACACGCGACGCCGTACTGATGTGCGCGGCCTTACGAAGTAGCACGCCGCAGCTGCACGCGGATAACGCTGATGAAAGACAAATGACATAGGACAATTGACGGAACAGGATGTTCACCCGCCTCGTTCAACTCTATGAATCGCTGGGCGTCCGCGACGTGGCGCAGATCGCCGTGCTCGCGGTGGTCCTGTTCGGCGTCTTGCGCTTTCTGGGGCGCACTTGCGGCGCGGGTTCATCGATTGGCCGCGGCCTGGGCCTGGTGTTCGTCGGCTTGTTTCTCCTCTTGCAAGTCGTGATGGCCAACCTCGACCTCACGGCATTGAGCACGGTGCTGGACTACCTGCTGACGACGGTGCTCTTCGGCATGTTGGTCCTATTTCAGCCGGAATTGCGGCGCGGCTTGATGATGCTCGGACAGACCAAGTTCTGGCGCGATCGGGTGCACGCCAAGCACGCGCTGGCCGATCCTTTGGCCGACGCCGCCGAAGCCATGTCGCGCGACGGCGTCGGCGCCTTGATTGCCGTCCAGCGCGAAGTGAGCCTGGCGCCCTATGCGGAAAGCGGCCAGCGCATCGACGCAATATTGTCGGCCGCGCTTATCCGCAATTTGTTCATGCCGAAGACCCCGTTGCACGACGGCGCCGTCATCATCGCACACGGACGCATCGTCGCCGCAGGCTGCCAGTTGCCGTTGCGCACCCATCAGGAGGAAG
>JAKEFD010000460.1 GCA_022616245.1 Gemmataceae bacterium | reverse complement strand
GGATTGTGGGGAAAGCGATCCAAGAGCTGCTTCGTCCAGAAACTGGCCTCGTCGAGGCGGTAAACGTGAACGCAGCCTTGCGCTAGGGCTTCAAGAATCTGCTCGCTGGCCGGGTGGCGAATCTCGATGTGGTCGATGAGGGCATGGACGTACTGCTTTACCATGCCCTGCTGGACGCGGAGAAGCACGGACTGCAGAGTCTCGTCCGGCGTCAGCGTCTCGGTCTGAACAGGGTAGCGGTCGAGATACTCCTGTGCCTCGTCGAGCCGGCCGTCGCGGCGTGCGGCTTGGGCCGCGAGCAAGAGTACTTCCGGATCACTCGGCCGCAAGTCCAGGCACAACGTCAGCCGCCGCTGCGCATCGGGGAAGTCGTAGTTCGCCAGCGCCTGCAAGGCAGCCGCCTGCTCGTTGTGGAAGCGCAGCACGCGGAGTCCGTACCAGCCAGCAAACACCAGAAGCGCCACAACCGCCGCCGCCAAAACCGCCCGCGTAGCTGTGCGGACAGGAAAGAGGAGCCAGTCCCGAAGTCGCGTGAACATGGTCCGTTTTTTACACTGCACTTCTATGCAATCTACAAAAGAAATTCATGGATCCCTAGGGCAGTCCGGCGCGACCTCAAGGGTGTCCCCTTTCACGAATCAAGTGCAAGTAGTGCCGGCAGAGCAACGCTGGGCTCGATGGGCTGGACCAAAGGGCAAGGCTGCCGCGGAACAGGCGCTGCGCGGCAGCCACGTCGCCGGCTTCCATGGCTAAGAGTCCGCGCAGAGCCGCCACTTCCGCTTGCTGGCGCAGATGGGTGGCGAGACTTTCCACACGCTTGAGCATGGAATCCCGACTTTCTTGCCAATGTGAAAGCGGTTGGGCTGCATCCAGGACAGATTGGCCAATGAACAGTGCAATTACCGGGCGCTGTGGAGCATTCTTGAGATTGAAGTGGGGCACATCGACGCCCGTGACCGTCAGCCGTTGCAAGTCGTGATCGGCCTGAGCGTAATCGCCGACCGCGGCGGCCCACTGCGCCTGCAACCAGCGATAGTGGAACGAGCCAAGGACAGCTTCTTGCGTTGGCTCCATCCACGCGCGGACTTCACTGGCGCGGCCGGTGTAGAGAAACAATTGCAATTCCATGAGCGCCCCATCCCGGCCAAAAGCCTCGTATTGCGAGTTGAGCAGTATCTCCAGTGCTTTACCCGGAAGGCCAATGTTTTGAGCGATGCGGGCCCGGCTGAACACGTCCTGCTCAAATGCCTGAATTTCGTGCAAGTTCAAAAGTTCGCGGACGCGCTTACCGAGACGTTCGACGTTCTCCTCGAGCGTCCGGAGACGTTCGGCGAGTTGGCCTTCTGTCTCTCCCGCCCGGGGACCGGCGGCACGGCTGTACTTGAGTTGATCCTGCAGGTGGGGCAACGCCAAATCGAGGAACGTCATGTCCTGATACAGCGCGGCGAGGCGTTCGTGAGCCGCGATAAGATCGGGCTTCAGGAGGACGGCGTTTTTCAGCGCGATAATGGCCTGCACCTTGCGAAGTGTGTTCAGCAGCGGGAAGCTCGACGCCGCAGCCCGTTCACTGCTATTGCGCATCAGGCGGAGATAACCGTCGCCGAGCAGCCAATGCGTCAGTGCATCATCGGGGTCGGCTTGGAGTGCGCGGCGCGTGGCGCGGACCATCATGTGTAGCGAGCCGACCGGACCGTCGTCGCGGCGTGTGACAAAGTCAGCCATAAGGCGGTAGGCAAGACGTCGGAAGGGGTCCGGCTGCTGCTCGAGCTGTGCGGGCAGGGGCTGCCGACTGATTTGAAGGAGCGGCAGGTAATGACCAATGGCCGGCGAGCCAATGGCAAAGCCGTCCGCGAAAGTGCCGATCAGGCCGGCGGCCAAGCCGGTTTCCCAGAGCAGACGGTGGCGCTCACGATAGACGGGGCCCAGCGCCTCAAAGTGGGCCCGATAAACCAGCGCCAGGTCGCGATGGACATCTGCCTGCCGGCGCGGCTTCCAGAAGGCATCCCACCAGGAGCGCGGCTCGGGGTGCCGCGTCGCGCTGGTTAACTCCGCAGCCGGGCGAAAGGCCAGGTCGTCCAGTTCTAGCGCCGGCACGGCGAATGCCCCTGCTTCGTGTCGGCTTGCCGCAGCGCGCCAAGCGAATATTGCCGCACGGCCCTCGACATGCGCTAGTTGCCATTCCGCCGGGGAAGCCAGCAGGTTTCGCAGGGCAGCGGTCAATTTCCTCTCGTTCGAGTCGTGTACGTTGATGTGGCTGATCCCGGCTTTTTGTAGGATTGCTCGCCAATCCGCGTGAACCTCGTCACCCTGTGCGCGAGGGCGTTCGTCAGTCAGCGCGCGGCGCACCGCAAGGAATTTCCTTTGGACGTGTGCGGGAAAGTAGCCAAGCCCTCGCGCCGGGCAGGGGAAGCCTTTTTCCTGTGGAGCGAACCAGGCAAGGTAGCTAGCCATGGCAGGTGAAAGGTTGAAACCGCGCGCCTCGTCGCCAATCTGGCCGACTTCCCGCCAGCGCGTGATCTCGAAGGCCGTTTTCTCGAGTGCCGGATCCGTCTCGATGGCCCAGCGGCGCGGCTCGAAGGGGAACGGTTGCAGCCAACCCGGCCAGGCCGCGACGCACAAACCGGTGAGCACCAACAGGGACAACGCCTGCCGCCAACGGGCGTAGCGCGGCGAGGCGGCTTGGCATTCCGTCCGACGCCTGCGGTCCACGGCTTGCTGAAGATTCAACGCTGTGATGGGAGCAGCGGCGACCGCAAAAAACGGGATCATCGCGCTCGTGTAGGCGCTGAGCGCGAAAAGCGCCAACCACGCCAGGAACCGCGACCACCCCGCGCACTCCTCGTGCCCACTCGCAGAACGGCCGGAAGTCAGAAAACTCGCAGTGAACGACAGCACTCCGAGCAGCACCAGGAGATAGTAGGCCAGGCCAGCGGGCGAAATACTGAGTCCTAATTGAAAGTATGTGGTTCCAAAGGGGGACGCGTCCCAGCCGGGAGGATCGTCGGACAACTCGCCCGCATCCGCCGGCGCGAGGACCGCAGGCAGCGTGAAGGTGCGAATATGGTGCGGGTTCATTAAGCAAATGACCAGACCCGCCGCACAGAGCAAACCGGCGGCGCGCAGACGGCCAGGCTGCGACTGCACGTTTCCAACTCCATTCGCTGCTGGGAGGAGGGGGGTTCGGGCGACCTCTCCTTTCGCCCCCAGGGGCGAGAGGGGACGGGGGTGAGGCGACTGCGCCTCGAGCACTTCACCGATCCAGTAAAGAAAGACTGTCAGCGGCCCAAGTAAAAACCACTCGTCAAGGTTCGCCCACAGGATGAACATCAATAGCAACGGCAGCCAGGAACCAACTTTACCCTTGACTCCAAACCCCCGGCGCTCGAGCCACCAAACCGTCGCGGCCAGAAAGAGGTACGACACGATTACTGGCCGCAAAACCAGGTAGGGCCCCAGCGCCAACACTGCAAGGATAACGCACAGGGCCGCGAGCCACCGGTTGGTCCGGCGCCAGGCGACGTGCATGAGTAAGCCGCACACCAGGACAACCAGCAGCGCTTTAGAGACAACGAGACCCGCTTCTCCCAGAGACTGGTAGACGCTGAAGGCCAGCAAGTGATAAAGCCACGCATGGTTGACCCAGTGGTCGTCCTCGGTAGTGAGCGCGAAAGGGTGGGCGCCAAAGTGGTAATTTCCCTGCACAAGCGCCCTGCCTGTGGCCAGGTGCATCCACACGTCGCTGTTGCGGGCTGGGAACGAGGCGAGAAGAAACGCGAGCAAGAGGATCAGTGCCGTGCGCACGACACACACGAGTTGGTGCTCACGTTGAGGCGGAGAACCGGTATCCGCCGAGCGTTCCGAGATCTGTTGCTCGCCGCTCGCTGTCATGCACCGTTGCCTTGGAGGGGCGAGATTTCGGAAGCGCGAACGCAAAATGCGTTGGCGCCGCAGAAGATCACGCACCGGTCGGCTGAAGCCTTGCTCTTTCTACGCCCCTGGTCCGGCGAGGTCAAGTTTCTAGTATTTCCGAGGTCGCCGCTTTCAACGTGGCAAGGTGCGGCAGCCTTGCCTCTGCCCCAGTCGTCGATTCTGCGATCGTTGAGAAGAAGTCGAGTACGTCATGAGCGACCGGCACACTCATACGAAGAAGATTGGGCTGGCCGTTGGAGTGGCCGGGCTCGCCGCCTTAGGAGTGTTCGCCTTTATTTACGCCAACCGGGAACCCCAAAAATCGCCGCCGCCGCCGGTAACGCCCAGCGCCGACATTGCCAAACAAGTCCGTCACTTCTGCGGCGGCTGCCACGCATACCCACCGCCTGACACGTTCCCGCGCTTCGTCTGGAGCGAAGAGGTCGAACGCGGCTATTTCTTCTTCGGCAAGTCGAACGAGAAGCTAACGCCGCCGCCGTTCAACCAGGTGGTTAAGTACTACGAAGATCGTGCCCCGGAAAAGCTCCCCGCAGCCGCCATCGAGCGGGCTTCAACCGCGCCGCCGGTGTGCTTCGAGCGAACCGATTATCTCCGGCCGGCCGGCACCATGGGGCCGGCCATCTCCAACGTCAACCTCGTTCACCTTTCCGATTCCAAGCGGCTGGACGTGCTGGCATGCGAGATGCGCTGGGGCCTGGTCATGCGCCTTAAGCCGTACCAGGAAAAGCCCGCTTGGGATATTCTTGGCAAGGTGGCCAACCCCGCTCGCGTCGAGGTGGTCGACCTGGATGGCGACGGCATCCAGGACCTCTTGGTGGCCGACCTGGGCGGCTTTCGCCCCAGCAACAAGCTATGCGGGAGCGTGGTCTGGCTCCGCGGGGGCAAGGACGGCAGCTATACGCCCCACACACTGCTCAAGAACGTCGGCCGCGTCGCCGACGTGCAGGCCGCCGACTTCAACGGCGACGGCAAGCTCGACCTGGTCGTCGCGGTGTTCGGCTGGCAAGAGGTCGGCGAAATCCTCTTGCTGGAGAACCGCACCACGGACTGGAGCAACCCTGCCTTCCAGCCCCATCTGATCGAACCCCGCACCGGCACGATCCACGTTGCCGTGACAGATCTAAACGGCGACCGCAAGCCCGATTTCGTTGCCCTCATCAGTCAGGAACACGAAACCGTGGCGGCCTTCCTGAACCAAGACAGTTTCCGCTTCACGAAGGAGACTATTTTTCAGGCGACGCATCCCGCCTACGGCTGCAGCGGCATGCAGTTGGTGGATATGAACAGCGACGGCGCGCTCGACGTCTTGCTCACCAATGGCGACGTGCTCGATTCGCCGCACCTCTTGAAGCCCTATCACAGCGTGCAGTGGCTGGAGAACCCCGGCAAGGGGAAATATCCATTCACACACCATCATGTCGCCGCGCTCTATGGCGTCCATCGGGCGGTTGCCGCAGACATCGACGGCGACGGCGACCTCGACATCATCGCCGTCAGCTACTTGCCTGCGGAGCACTTCCCGCAACGCGCGGAGAACCTGGATGCGATCATCCTCTTGGAGCAGACCAGCCCCGGCAAATTCGCACGCCATACCCTGGAGCAAAAGACCTGCGACCACGTCACGTGCGCGGTGGGCGATGTGTTCGGTAAGGGCAGGATGGAATTGGTCACCGGCAATTTCAGCCTGAACGAGTTCAGCGAACTGGCGAATAGCTTGACCATTTGGACAAATCTCGGTGCGCCGCCCAAGTGAACGCAATCCGGTGGGCCGGACTTTCCGTCCGCAGCGTCAGCGGTTCCGGAGGGGATCAACCATCTCCCCCTCGCCTTGAGGGAGAGGGGGGACTCTTACAAGTGGCACTCACGCTCGTCAGTGCCACCAAATTTGACAAGGTGGCACTGACGGGCGCATAGACATAAATTCTTAATTATGAACGACTTGCAATTATGAGAATCCTCGTCAGTGCCAACTCGTGCATAGGCATACCCCCTGCATTTTTATCGTTCACTAACTCTTAAGGGCGGGTGCTTGCCGCGCGATAAGCGAGAAAGTGAAACGGCGAAAGTGACAGCTCCAGACCGGCGACGCAAGTCGTTATTCATAATAAAGTCGTGTCCAACCACCCTTCGGAGCGTCAAAAGTCACGCACTCCCCCTTCCCTGTAATTGTTTCAGCGTGGCCTAGCGTTTCTCAGCCCGCTGCGGTGGCGGCGTCTTTTCCGCCTCTTGGCGGTGGAAGTCGGCCTGGGTGGTGTCACCCTTGTGCTGGTAATAGTCCGCCAGGGCGCTGTGTGCAGCTGGATTATGTGGTTCCAGCTGGAGGGCGTTTTTTAGCCAGGTGTAGCCCGACTCCTTCTGGCCCAAGCCGATGAGAAGAATCCCCAATTCGCAGTGCAGGGCGGGGTCGAACGGCCGGCGCGGCATTTCCTTCGCCTCGATTTCGATCAGGCGTTCCAGGCGGTCGTTGAGCCGGCGCGCGTGGGTGAGTTGCGCGTTGCCCTCGTCGGTCTTGCCTTGTTGGAGAAGTGACTGGGACAACGCAAAAGTAGCTTCGTAATGGTAGGGCAAGGCCTGCACGGACTTCTTGAGCCAGGGCTCGGCCTCGCGCGGCTTGTTTTCGGCGAGCAACTGGCGGCCGCGGTCCATGAGGGCCAGGCCGTGGTCCGGATGCGCCTCCAGGACAGCCTCCAAGAGCTCGTTCGCTTTTTCCTTATGGCCCAGGTGAAAGTTGCAGCGTGCGGTGTAGACCAAGAGGTCCGGGAGGTCTGGGGCTTTCGGCCGAAGTATTTCCAACTGCTCCAGTGCTTCCTGGTAGCGGGCGAGTTGTACGAGAGCTTGGGCGAGCAGCCAGCGGACGTCGTTGCGCTCGGGGTCTATTTCGACGGCCAAGCTATAGTCCTGGGCGGCGCGATTAACGGCGCCGATCTGGCGGTAGATCACGCCGCGCATGTAAACGGCCTGGGCGTTGTTTGACTCCAGCGCCAGCCAATGGTCCAGGCACATGAGCGCCTCGTGGATGCGGCACATCCGGCGATAACCTTCCGCCAGCGCCTCCCAGATCAGCGGCGCCTCGGCAGGGTACTTCTGCGCGCGCGCCTGCAGGTGTTCCTCCACGGGCGTCAAGTCGCCGATCGTGGCGCGCAACAGTGCCCATTCCAGGGCGATTTGCCCGGATTGTTCAGCCCCGGCGCGCTTACGGCATTCGTCCACGTGCCGCGCGGCGACTTCGAGGAGGCCGACCCGTCGCGCTGCCCGCGCCGCCAGGAGCCGCGCCTCAACCGAGGACGGCCAAGTGCCGAGGCAACGGTTCAAATGGTCAAGCGCTTTCCCACTGTGAAAGCTCTCGAGGGCGGTGCGGCCCGCTGACAGGTGATACCAAGCGCGCACTTGCGGCGTGCCGACAACGCACGCCGCCGCAAGCAGCAGCAGCGACACGGCCACCCAGGGACGCTTGATGAACCGATAAATCCGCAGCAGCCAGGAGCGCATACGATTCCAATCATGTAGACGCATTCGCAGGAATGCGGGTTAAGCACGCCGCCGGCTGAGTGGCATGCCAAGCGCCAGGGATCTTCGCCCAAGGCATGCAAAAGCGCCACGCAACCTGGCGCTTCCGCATGCTTTCGCCAGTTCGGGGTTTGCTCTCGTTGCAAAGGATCGGCGAAAGCATGCCACGCGGCGCGATCCCCCTCAGGGTCGCGGCTCGGACTTCCCTGCCAGTTGGCGGTGCCGCGCTGCGCGGCCCAGCTGGCCCTGGCGCATGTAGAAGTCCGCCAGCGCCTGGTGTGTGCGGGCGTGCTTGGGATCGAGCGTCAGTGCGCTTTGCAGCCAGAGCAAGCCTTCCTCGACAGAGCCCGTACGCATGAGGGCCGTGCCCAGTTCCTGGTGCACATCCGGGTTATGGGGGGCACGCGGCATCTTGGCGGTGGTGATTTCGCGGATCAGCGTTTGGTTGTCGTCGATCTGGGTCATCCGCTCGAGCACCTCTTTGGCCTGGACCTTCTTGTCGCGCAGCGTCAGGCACAAATAGAGTTGATAATGCGCCGAGTAATCACCCGGCTCGCGCAGGCATGCCTCCTGCAAAAGGGACTCGGCCAATTCCAGATCCCCCGCGCGCACCGCGAGCTTGCCGCGTTCGGCGAGGGCCGGGGCATAGGCCGGCTGGCGTTCGAGGAGCTCATCGAGCACGCCCAGCGCCTCAGCCTGGCGGCCCACCTGGTCCAGACAGCGTGCCAGGAACACCTGGACGAGCCGGTGCCGGGGCAGTTCCTCGCGAAGCCGTTCCACGTGCGGCAGCGCTTCCTGCGCCTTGCGGAGGTCCAAAAGGACCGCCGCCAAAAGCAAGCGCGCCTCGCTCTGGTCCGTGTCCGCTTCCAAGACGCGCTGGAAGGCTGCGGCCGCCTCCGCATGGTTGTTGAGTTGCTCGTGCAGCCGCCCCAACAACAGGAGCGCTTGCGGATTGTCCGGCTGTCGCTTTTGCCATTCCTCCAGGAGTCTCGTTGCCTCCGCCAGCCGGTAGACGCGCAAGTAGCCACGCACCATGGCCTCGAACAAGAGAGGTAGAGCCGCGTGGTCTTGGTCAATGAGAGCGCGACAGTAGCCGCGGACCCCGTCTACGTCGCCACGGGCCGCGCGCAGCAAAATCCGTTGCAGGGCGACATTTTCCGCGAGTCGCGGCGTGGCCTCGCACTGTTTCAGATAGACTTCCGCTTTTTCGAAGTCGTCCAGGCGGCCCAACGCCCGCGCGGCCAGGAAGAGCACATCCGGATCGCGCGGCCAGGTTTGCAGGCAGGCTTCGAGGTGCTCCGAAGCCTTGAGGTTATGGTGCCGTTCCAGATCGGCCTTGCCGGCGCGAAAGTGATGCCACGCCCGGCCCTGGTCGAAGAGCACTTTCCCGGCAATGCCGAGTACGACGAGGGCAAGGATCACAAACAAAAGGCGGCGGGGTCGTTTCAACTATTTCAACTCGATATCGATCGTCTGCGTCCCTTCGGCGATCGTGTACTTTAGCGTTGTCTGGTCGGGGATGCTGTAGAGATCCGGAATGCGGACGTAGTTCTTCGGATCCTGGACCTGTTTCGGCTTACCGTAGGGGCTGCCCTCTGGCAGATCCTTTGGCAACTCCTTTGCCAGCTGCGGCGGGGGAGTGGGAGATGGTTGTAGGGAGGTTGTCTCCACGGTCACTTTGACTTCGCCGACCGGCACACCCGTTGCCGTGTAAGTCCCGTCCTCCTTGATCCCCGCAGTGGCGCCTTTGCTGTGGTCGCTGCTCAAGAAAAACGCCATGCTGCCACCCTTTAGAAGTTGCTTTTTGTAGGTTACTTTTCCATTCACGGTCGCTGTCGGCGGCGCGCTTTTGCCGCCGCAGCCCAACGGCGCAAGAAACAAGAGGGGCAAACAGCCGACGACACCACGCCATATTCCACCAAACGATGTCATTCTCATCGGAGGATGCCTTTCGGTTAAAAGAGGAAGCTCGGCGTGTTGCGCCGAGCCTCTTTTTGGCCTTGTGCATTGTGTGCAAACGGCAACTGGACGCTTGACGTCCGAGCCTGAGCGCCAGCGAGGGGCATCGGCCCTTCGCTGGCGCTGGGGCCGGGGCGAACGACCGCTAGAAGTCGTTCAGGGTTTCACCGTGGGCGGGAGTGAACAGCGCCCACCAGGTGTTTCCATTGACGCCCGTGCCAACGAACCGGACCGAGCCGTCCAACAGCGCCACGTTGATGCCGCCGCTGTGCGGCGTACTTGGAACGCCGGCAAAGACCGGTGACGCCCTGTTGTTGAGCACTTGGAAGTTATGTTGGAACACAGCTAAAGGACCCATGCTGGGAAAGACTTTTTTGTCCGGAGCGGCTGCACGGGTCAGTCCCAGGCAAAAAGTGTTACTGCAGTTCGTGCCCGGCGGCCAGGCGCCGCTATAGACAATCCCGCCCCAGTCCGGCCAGTAGTTATCCGACCAGTGGTGCCAGTGCGAGGGCCGCTGCACTCCTTCGGTATAAATCGCGGTGTTTGAGGTGCCGTCGCGAATACCAGCTGGAAATCGCAAGGTCCGTATGGATGGGTTGCCGCCGGGCGGCGCCCCCCAGGTGGCCTTGATGATCATCCCGTTGTAAGGGTAACTGGTCAGGGGCGACCTGCTCCCCGGGATAGACGTGGGGTCCGAAGTACACGTGAAAACACTGAGTTGGCCCGCATTGCGCATGACGTTATGCCATTGCGTGTAGGTTGGGTTGAGGCCGTTACGATTGTCGTTTAGGTCGCCTTTGGGCGCCAGCGACGCCTTGTAGAGGTTGTCCTGTTCGATGAACGGAAGAATGAACATGTGATGGCCGCCGGTGGCGTTGTTTGGGGCATGAGTGGGGCTGGGGAAGATGCCAACGGCGGGCGCCATCATACCTCTGTACGTGTCCGCGCTGTGAACAAAGCCCAGGGACATGTTCTTCAGATTGTTCGAACAGTGTGCGCGCGCGGCGGCCTCGCGGACTTTCTGCACCGCCGGCAAGAGCAAGCCAATGAGGATGGCAATAATCGCGATGACCACGAGCAATTCGATCAGTGTAAAGCCGCGCCAGCGCCTTAGAGTTTTCCAGATTGGCATAGTATCACCCCTTTTTGATGAGAAATGTCAAACCTGCCCTTCGACACAAAGGACAGAACTGTTAACTAGGGTGGACGATTGGATTCACCCGATATGCTACCCAGGCTTGGACGGCTGTCAACAAGAAAATGAGGAAATAATGAGTGCGGGACAGGGGCAAAGAAACTGGCAGGGTCGGCCGCGAAAAACACAAACGACGCAAAATTGGTCACCTCTTCCTCTCTCTTTTGCGACTTTGCGTTTTTCGCGGCGACATGGACAGTCAGGGAGTTTGCGCGAGCCGCTGGTGGTAGTCGGCGCGGGGGTCACCCATTCGGAGGAAATGCTCCGCAAGGACAGCATGGGTCGCGCGATGGTCGCCGCGCGCGCCCAGAGCGCTTTGCAGCCAGCGCACGCCCTCGTCGGGACGGCCGAGTCGAAAGGCCACGACTCCCGCCTCGTGGCGCGGGCCGGCGTCGTCGGGGTTGCGCGCGACGATACGAACCAACTCGTCCAGCCGGGCGACATCTTTTCGAAGCGCCTCCAGGCGCGGCGCCAGACGGTCCGCCTCGGTCTCTTTGCCTTGAGCCCGCAGCGCCAGGATCAACTGGTAAAGAGCTTCGGCGTCGTCGGGCGCCTCCCGCACGGCCCGGACCAGCCAGCGTTCCGCGCCGGCCGGATCGCGCAGCTCAAGCGCCGACTTGCCGCGCAGGAATAGTCCTCGGGCCGGCGCGGGATCTTTCGCCAGGACTCGTTCCAATAGCGGCACCGCGTCCTTGGGCCGTCCCTCTTCGATGCGGCAGGCGGCCAGACCAAGTAGGGCCTCGTCATCGTCGGGGTTGCGTTCGAGCAGGTGCTCGAGGTGTTCGCTTGCCGGTCCCGGCTGTCGCGCCCGCACAAACAGCATGGCCAGCGCCAGAAGTGCATCGCGGTCTTCCGGAGCGTGCTCCAGGGCCTTCCGGTAATCGGACAGTGCCTCGTGGAAGTTCCCCAGCCGTTCGTAGACCCCGCCCCGCCACAGCCACGGCCAGGGGTGGTCGGGCTGACACGCGACCCATAAGTCACACGCCTCCATGACGTCGCGGAGGCGGTCACATTTCAGATAGCCGCGAGCCAGAGCTTCGAGGACGAGCGCCGCGTCGGGGTGATCGGGGGCGATGGTCCTACGCAGTCGCATATGGACGTCGCCAAGGTCGCCCTGTTGCACGCGCAAGAGATCCCACTCCAAGCGCGTCGCGTCGGTCACGCCGCCAAGCTCCTGGCAACGTTTCAAGTAGTCCTCGGCCTCCGAGTGGCGGCCGAGCCGGCGGGCCGTACGACCGGCCAAAAACCAGGCGGCGGCATCCCGCGGCTGTTGTTCAAGGTACCGATTAAGATGCGCGGCGGCTGAGGAAAGATCATGGCGATTGAGTGCGGCTTCGGCTTGCAGCCAGCTGTCCCGAACCCGATATGCCTGCCAGTACCAAATTCCGCCGGCTACGAATACAACCACAGACAACGCGGCCAAGGCCCAAATGAGCCGGCGTCTGGGCGAAGACTTCGTGGTAGAAGACGACGAATTACTCGACGGGGCTTCCGTCGAGGGAGAAGGATCCGACTCTCCCCTCGCCCCTGTACTCAAGGGAGAGGGGTCGGGGGTGAGGGGTGCGTCCGCCGGGGTTGGCACAATCGATGACACGTGGGTCACGGAGTCAGAGGCAGGTCGTGGGTGTGCTCACCGCTCTGGACTTTGTGAGTCAAACCAGAGGTTTCGACCTTAGAGTATTTCTCCGGAATGGGCACAATGTGGGTCGGCATCGCGCCCATTATGCCGATGCTTTTGCCCGACCCTTCGGGATCTACCGATTTAATATCCTTGAAGGCTTTCGCCATCTCCTTCATTTTTGCAATGCCTCCCGGCGGCAGCTTTGGGACGGACACGGTAATCTTTACGTCGCCGAGCGGGGCGTCGTTCATGACATAGTTGCCGTTCATGTCAATGGCCGCGCTGCCAGTGATGTTGTTGTTGCCGTGAAACATGACGTTCCCGACAGTCAGGTTCTTGCCGCCAAAAGTGACCTTTCCCTTCACTACGGCGCGCGCTTTGTAGTCAGGGCCGCAGCCAATCGAAAAGGCCAGAAGGCCGCTGAAGATGAGTATGCACGAGCGGGAAAACATTAGTAATCTCCTTGGATGCACAGGAACATGCGAATTCCGATTCTGACCAATTCCACAACGGACGTCTTGCTGGATAAATTCAGAGCCGCGGCCCGGAGGACGCGGGTAGCGCCCCCCACAGGCCCCCGCATCCACACCGGCGCGGCACTGCATTCAAAACGGCGCACAATC
>JAKEFD010000459.1 GCA_022616245.1 Gemmataceae bacterium | reverse complement strand
TGCGCGGGCGGCTCCTGCCAGGAATCGGCTAAATCGGAAATGTACAGACTGACGCCCCAAAGATTGCGATCCACGGAGACCGCGCCGCCTTTGGGCTCCTCAATCGGCAAGCGCCGGCGTCGCGCGTAGTTCAGCTTGTCTTCCAGGTTCTTGAGGTTCCACTCGCGCACCGGGGCCAGCACGCGCAGCTTGGGATTCTGCGCGGCGATCGCGGTTTCCATGCGCACCTGATCGTTGCCCTTGCTGGCGGCGGCGTGGGCCACACTGTCGCAGCCTTCCTCATGGGCCGCGCGCACCAGTTCCTGCGCGATCACGTAGCGGCAGAGCGCCGAACCCAAGAAACAGCTCGCTTGATAGACGGCATCGGCCTGCATCACCGGCAGGGCGAATTCTCTCAGAAACATCTCTCGGCGATCCACCACCTGGGCGGACGAGGCGCCCAGCTCCAGCGCCAATTCGCCCAAAGGCTCCAGATATGTTTCCTGGCCCAGGTCAAGAGAAAGCGCGACGACCTCGTAGCCGCGCTCGTTGACCAGCCAGTGCAGCGCCAAGCGGGATTCGAGGTCGCCGTTGAATGCCAGAATGGTGCGCGGCACGGTAACATCCTCGCTGGGGAGCGACAGTTCGACGGCGCAGGTGTGCCACGCCCACGCAGTACTTTCGGTGACGCCTCGCAACGCGAAACAGGCGTGGGCGTGTGGCCCGTAAGCGGCGACTTGCACGCCCACGCCAGTTTGAGCATGGGACACGGTCGCGGGCGCTGTGGCGTGGGCGTGGCACCGGGTTTCATCGTCACCGCACTCAAGCAACCTTTTTGTACCCAACCGCGTGTCCCCAGTCCACCGCTGGCGAAACGCGCGGCAAGTCGTAAACCATCCCCATGAACCCCTTCGACGCCGCGTCGCCTTTCGACGCCCGCTACTACTTCGCCGACGCCGAATTCTTCGCCCGCTGGCAGCCCTTCGTGTCCGAAGGGGCGCAGGTGCGCTATTTGGCGCGCGTCGAAGCGGCCTTGGCGGAAACATTGGCCCAGATCGGCGTCTGCCACAAGGAAGCGGCTACGGAAATCGCCCATGCCGCGACGCTCATCACGCCCGAGGAAGTCTACGCCGAGGAGCGCCGCATCCAGCACAACATCCGCGCTCTCGTCAATTGCATCCGGGCCAAGGTCAGCGACCAGGCCAAGGCCTACGTCCACTTGTTCGCGACTTCCGCCGACATCATGGACACGGCCCGCGCCCTGTGTCTCCGCGAAGCTGCGCTGCAAGTCCTCTTGCCCGACCTTATCACCTTGGAGCGGCAACTCATCAAGCTCGCCCGCGACCATGCCGAGACGCCGCAAATGGGCCGCACCCACGGACAGCACGCAGTGCCCATCACCTTCGGCTTCGCAGTATCGCTATTTGTTTCACGCTTGGGACAAAGGATTGAGTCGATTGTGCAAGCAGCGAAGAACCTGCGCGGCAAATGCGCCGGCGCGGTCGGCGCCTATAACGCCTTGGCCCTATTGCCCGGCGTCGATCCGGTAGTCGTGGAAACTTCGCTAATGAATCGGCTCGGCCTGTTGCCGAGCGAGCTGTCCAGCCAGGTCGTGCAGCCGGAGCCGGTGTGCGACTTTGTCTATGCTCTGGTCTCGGCTTGGGGGGTATTGGCCAACATCGCCGACGATTTTCGCCATTTGCAGCGCAGCGAAATCCGCGAGCTGCGCGATAAGAAGGCAGCCGATCCGTCGTCGCCGGTCGTCGGCTCCTCCACGATGCCGCACAAGGTCAATCCCAAAGACTTTGAGAATGTGAAGAGCCTGTGGAAAGCATATATGCCCAGACTGACGACCGCGCTTATGGATCAGATCAGCGAGCATCAGCGCGACCTCACGAATTCGGCGTCGATGCGCTTCGTGACGGAGATGCTGGCGGCCTTTGCGTACGGCGTCCATCGTCTGCGCGGCACGCTCGAGGGCGTCGAACCGGACCGCGCGCGCATGCACGAGGTTCTGGAGCAGGGCAAGGACCCGGTGAGCGCGGAGCCTCTGTACGTGCTGTTAGCGCTGACCGGTCATCCCGACGCACATGAGGCCGCCCGCGTGTTGGCCCGTCAGGCGCGAAAACAAGGAAAGCCGCTCGCGCAGGTCATCCAAGAGGACCGTTCGCTGGCGCCTTATCTTGATAAGCTCAGCACCGAACAAAAAGCTGTCCTGGCCGACCCGGCGCGCTACCTCGGTGTCGCGGCGCGGCGCACCCGCGAGGTGTGTGCCATCTGGGAGAAGCGACTTGCCGTTATTTGACGCACATCCCCAGCTTGCAGACTTCTTTTCTCGCTAATGTTGCGTTCCTTCACTACCATAACGCACGTCATCTTCGCCATGAAAGGAATACGTCCGTGACCCGAATGCTCAAGAAACCCGCAGCTTTGGTCCTTGGTTTGGCACTTTTCCTCATGCTCCAACAAGCGTTGGCCCAGCGTTATCTCTCCGGCATCCTCTGGCCCGAGCCGCCCGTCGTCGCGCCGGGCGACAATCTTGCCGCTCCTGCTGACGCCATTGTCCTCTTCGACGGCAAGAACTTCGACGCCTGGAAAGGCGCCGACAATTGGTCCGTGGACGCCGACGGCGGCTTCACCGTCAAAGGCGCTATCCAAACCAAGCAAGGCTTCGGCGACTGCCAGCTTCACCTGGAATTTGCCTCGCCGAAGGATGTCAAAGGCAGCGGTCAAGGCCGCGGCAACAACGGCATCGGCTTCATGAGCGCGCTCTACGAAATCCAGGTCCTCGACTCTTACAACAACAAGACCTACCCCGAAGGCCAATGCGCGTCCGTTTACAATCAAACGCCGCCTATGGTCAACGCCTCGCGCAAGCCCGGCGAATGGCAAACGCTCGACATCATCTTCACCGCACCGCGCTTCGACCCAAACGGCAAGATCGCGAAGCCCGCGTACTTCACCGTGCTGCACAACAACATCCTCGTGCACAACCACACCGAGGTCGCCGGCAGAACCTATTACGACCAGGAAAACGTCTACAAAAAGCACGCCGACAAACTCCCCATCGTGCTCATGTATCACGGCGACTCGGTCCGCTTCCGCAACATCTGGCTGCGCGAGTTCAAAGCGCTGGAAGGCAAGCCGGGCGGCAAGAAGGGGAAGGAAGGGTAAGAAATGGGCGCATCGAGATGTGCACTTTCATTGTGCGCGCTGTCGTTGTTTGCTGTGTTTTTTCCGACAGGTTGCTCGCGCCGCGCGGCGGCGCCGCCCACGATCAAAGGCGGTCCCGGAGGCTCCTATGGCATCGAAAAAGCACTGGCCGAGCGTGGGCCGGACGAAGTCTCCAGCGGCTTTTTTCAGGAATTCGAGTACGCGGTGCACAATGGCGAGTTTTCGTTAATGGTGATTACGGACTTGACTCTCTCTGAAGTCATCGGCGGCGGCAGCGGCGGCTCCAGCACCGGCGAGACTCACGGCCACTGGAAAATCAAGAACAAGCAGCCCCTTTCCTATCGATGCACGTTCTCAACCGATGAAATCTCCTCCGGCCAACTTACCATCGGCGGGATATCGAAGAGCCTCGCTAATGGCCGTGTGTTTCTGGTCAGCACGCGCGACGGCGTCATGACGGACGTGAAACAAGTGGATGCGCCGCTCGTACGCGCCGGCCTGGACCCGTCTCCCGAGAAAGCACTTAAGAACCTGGTGAAGGAGAACGCCCAGGTGCGCGGCTTTCTCGTCGCCAAACTGGTCGATGGGCTAAAAGACAAGCAGGCCACACGGCGCAACGACGCCGCGTGCTTCCTTTACAAAACGGAAATGGCGCGGGAAATCGAAGCAGCCGTCCTGATCGACCTTTTAAAAGATCAAGCTGACTGGACGGCGCTGGCAGCGGCCAAGGGGCTGTGGGACCTGTCCAAGCATGAAGCGGCGGTACCGGCGCTGGTCGAGATGCTGCAAAGAAAAAAGCTTAGCATCTACGCCCGCCGGGAAGTCCCCAAAGTACTGGGTGAAATCGGCGCAGCGGCCAAGGGAGCCGTTCCCGCATTGCGCGAAGCCCTGAAAGCACAAGACGAGGAACTGCGCGCGGTTGCTGAAGACGCGCTTAAGAAGATTGAAAACTGAAATGGCGAATTAGAGGATGCGTTTTTGCAGCGGCCCAGCCAATCCACGCAACCCTTCCAGCAATTTCTCAAAGCCTGGGAAACTGAGTGACTGCGCTCCGTCCGATTGCGCGTGCTCCGGATCGGGGTGAACTTCCAACAAGAGGCCGTCCGCCCCAGCCGCCATTGCTGCCAGAGCCATGGGCGGCACATAATCGCGCTTGCCGGTGCCGTGGCTGGGATCGACCAGGATCGGCAAGTGCGACAGCTTCTTCGCCGGCGGGATCACGGACAGGTCCAGCGTATTGCGGCTATGGTCGTTGAAAGTGCGCACACCGCGCTCACACAAGACGACTTGATAGTTGCCGCCGGCCATCACGTACTCGGCGGCCATCAGCCATTCTTCCAAGGTCGCCGCCATGCCGCGCTTCAGAAGCACCGGCTTGCGCGCCTTGGCGACGCGCTTGAGCAGGCTGAAGTTCTGCATGTTGCGCGTGCCGATCTGGATGATGTCGGCGGCTTCCTCGACCGCGTCGGCATTGTCGGTGTCCATCAATTCGGTGACGATGCCGATGCCGGTTTTTTTCCGCGCCTTGTCCAGAATCCTGAGGCCTTCGAGCCCCATGCCTTGAAACGAATACGGGCTGGTGCGCGGCTTGTATGCGCCGGCGCGCATTAGCCGCACGCCGCGCCCCATGAGATACTCCGCCGTGCGCAGGATCATGTCTTCGTTTTCCACGGAGCACGGCCCCGCGATCAGCGTGAATGTCCCCGGGCCGATCACGGTTTGCGGCGTCTTTGCTATCGTGTCCGACTCGTGCATTTCCCGGCTGGCAAGCTTGAACGGCTTGGTCACGCGGATGAGCTCGAGCACGCCCGGCAGCACCTCGAGCGTGCGCGGATCGACCGCGCCGACGTTGCCGGTAATGCCGATCGC
>JAKEFD010000077.1 GCA_022616245.1 Gemmataceae bacterium | reverse complement strand
GCCAGCCTACACCGACAAAAACCAACACAAGCCGCCGCTTGGGCTACTCAGTGTGCGCGCCAAGTTCGCTGGCGGTTTGTAATTTTCGGAGCAGCAGCAGTATGGCAACTGGTCGCCGCTTTGGGATTCTTAGATTTAGAGACGCCGCGCTTCTCCAAGAACCCTAAAGCCATTTCGAGTCACCGCACTCCAGAATCCTATGCGGCTCTTCGTCGCCGTTAGGTAGCAACTCTTGGCATAACTCAATTTTGATAGTTAATACATCTTATAAGTGGTCCGGCTGTAGCGTTTGCAGCGATTCTACCGGTGACAGTGCGTAACTCATTTAGCAGTCGATGTTTATCAACAAAACCATCTCGACACAGCGCTCAATCGCCTTTGAATAGAGAAACCAGAATACATTAAAATGTGACCTTTGCACAAGATAGGTAGTCTGTACAAACTTTACCACTGCGACTCCATTTCATGGGTGTGGATTCTGACGTTAGTGAGCCGGGCATGGTCTCTCCCACGGTCTTCGGCGGCCGATACCGCGTCGCGCGCTTGCTCAAGCAAGGGCACGGGGTGGAAACGCTTCTTGGGACCGATGAGCACGAAGGCCGCCCGGTGGTCATTAAGATTGCCTCGGGCGAAAGCCTATCCATCGGCGCGCAAATGCGGCTGGAGCATGAAGCCGGCGTTTTGCGCCAGATTCGAAGCCCTTTCATTGCCCCGCTGCTCGCATTGGGCCGGCAAGACGACTTACTTTACTTGGTGATGCCGTTCATCCAAGGGCTCACGCTCGAAGAACGGCTGCGGCGCGGTGCGCTGTGGGTGCGCGTCACATTGACGGTCGGCCGCTGTCTCATGAGCGCGTTGCAAGACGTGCACGATCAAGGTGTCCTGCATCGCGATTTGAAACCCGCCAACATCATCGTCGACGAGGCCAATCCCATCACGCAAGCGACGATTATCGACTTCGGCTTGGCCCGCAGTCCGCGCCTGGACGCCGCCATTCGCGACCATCCCGTCGGCACCGCCCGTTACATGTCCCCGGAACAGGCCGGCCTGCTCGATCAGGATCCGGATGAGCGCTCGGACCTTTACTCGGCGGGGGTCGTGCTATTCGAGTGTCTCGCGGGCCGGGCCCCGTTTCAAGGCGACAGCGTCGGCGAAGTCTTGCGGCAGCACATGACGGTGCGCCCGCCGGAGTTGCGCAGCCTGGGCGTGGCCGTGCCGCGCGCGCTGGACGAAGTCATACAGCGCCTGCTGCGCAAAGACCCGTGCGACCGTTATCAAAGCGCCGAGGCCGTGCTCGCCGACCTCGGCCAGATCGCGGCGGCGCTGGAAAAAGGCAACGCCGATCCGCCCTTTGTCGTAGGCCTGCGCGACCGCCGCCGCACGCTGACCGAACCGGCCTTTGTCGGCCGCGACATGGAGTTGTCCGCACTGGATGGCCAGGTCGAGCGCGCGCGGCAGGGCCAGGGCGGGCTGGTGTTGTTGGAAGCGGAATCGGGCGGCGGCAAGACGCGGCTGTTGCAGGAACTCGGGCAACGCAGCGCCCGTCAGGGTTGCCGCATTTTCCGCGGCCAAGGGCTCGATCAAACTGCGCAACGTCCTTTCCAAGTCCTGGTCGGCGTGGCGGCGGAATTGATCCACGCCGGCAAGCTCGAGTATGGATTGGCGCAGGCATTGCAAACGCGACTGGGCGAGCAGCGCGAAGCGGTTTGCGCCGCCTTGCCGGAATTGGCGGAAACACTCGGCTCGCCGGCAACGCAATTGCTAGGGCCGGAAACGTTTGGGCAGGCCCGCAGTCTGCAAGCCCTGGCCGCACTCTTGGATGGCCTTGGAACCGCGGAACGGCCGGCGCTCGTCTTGCTGGACGATTGCCAGTGGGCCGACGAGCTGACGCTCAACTTGTTGAGCGCATGGCAGCGACGCCGCGAACCCGAGCGTGGCCAACGCCATGTGCTGGTGGTCGTCGCCTTTCGCGCCGAGGAAGTCGCACAAGGCCATTGGCTGCGTACATTGTCTCCGCTTACTCCTCTGGGACGAGGAGGCGAGGGCACGCCGCTGCATCTGGCGCTGCCGCCCTTTAACGCTAAGGACATTCGCCGGCTCGCGGAATCGATGGCCGGGCCGCTGCCCGATGAAGCGGTCGCGGTGGTGGAGCACCTCTCCGAAGGCAGTCCGTTCATGGCGGCGGCGGTGCTGCAAGGTCTGGTCGAGTCGGGCGCGTTGGCAGCCGAGGCGGCCGGCTGGCGCATTGAGCCTTTGGCCATGGCCGATGTGCAATCGTCGCGGCACGCGGCGGCGTTTTTGGCGCGGCGCATCGAGCTACTGCCCGCCGACGTGGTCGAGTTGCTTTCGGCAGGCGCCGTGCTCGGCAAGGAATTCGATCTGGATTTCGCTGCGCAGCTGGCCCGGCAGACGCCGGCGCAAGCGGTCGCCGCCGTGGACGAAGCCCGACGCCGGCACATCGTCTGGGCCCGCCGCCGCGATACCCACTGCGCGTTCATCCACGACAAGTTGCGGCACACTTTGTTGGAAAAGTTGAAGGCCAAGGACCGCGAGGAACTGCATCGGCGGGCGGCCTTGCACCTCGAAGAAAAAGTCCCGGGCAGCCTGTTCGACCTGGCCTATCACTTCGACGCCGCGGGCTTGCCTGGCCAAGCATTGCCCTACGCCCTGGCCGCCGCGGGCAAAGCGCGCGCCCAGCATTCGCTCGAGGTCGCCGAACAACAATACCGCATCGCCGAGCGCGGCGTGTCGGCCGAAGATCGCGCCGGCCGCTTCGGCATCGCGGAGGGTTTGGGTGACGTGTTCATGCTGCGCGGCCGTTACGACGCGGCCGCGGCGCAGTTCGAAGCCGCTCTACCCCTGGCGGAAGACAGCATCGCCCAGGCCAACATCGAGGGTAAGCTGGGCGAGCTGGCGTTCAAGCGCGGCGATATCAAGACGGCGACCGAACGCGTCGAGCGCGCGCTCAGGCAGTTAGGCAAACGTGTGCCGCGCTGGTCGATCACGTTCGTCTTCAAAGTAATCTGGGAAGTGCTGGTGCAGTTTCTGCATTGCCTGTTGCCGCGCTATTTCGTGGGCCGCAAGAAACTGGAAAGTTTCGGCGGCGAGCGCCTGGCGCTGCGGCTCTATAGCCGCCTGGCGCATCTTTACTGGTTCCATCGCGGCACGACCGCGGCGCTATGGGCGCACCTGCGCGAGCTCAATCGCGCCGAGTGCTACCCGCCCACGCCGGAGCTGGCCCAAGCCTACTCCGAACACGCACCGGGCATGAGCCTCCTGGCCTGGTTCAGTCGCGGCATCGCCTATGCCGAAAAATCGCTGGCCATGCGCAAAGAATCCGGCGATCTGTGGGGGCAGGGCCAGTCGCTGCATTTTTACGGCATCGTGCTCTACGCGGCTTCGCGCTTTCGGGACAGCATCGCCCGCTGCCGGGAGGCCGTCCGCCTTCTGGAGCGCACCGGCGACTTCTGGGAGGTGAACATTGCCCGCTACCAGATTGCCGCCAGCTTGTATCATTTGGGCGATCTTGCCGGGGCGCTGGCGGAAGCGCAGCGCATGCATCAATCGGGGCTGGACCTTGGCGACGCCCAAGCGTCGGGCATTAGCCTGGACGTTTGGGCGCGGGCGGCGCTCGGGCGCGTGCCCGCAGAAACCGTGCAGGCCGAACTGGCGCGCTCGACCGGCGACGTGCAGCGTAGCGCCCAAGTGCTGCTCGCCGAGGGTGTGCGTCTTTATTACTCCGGCCGGGCGCGCGACGCCGCCGAAGTGCTCGCGCAGGCCCAGCGCCAGGTCGCCAAGGCCGGCATCAAGAACGCCTGGGTGGCGCCGGTGCTGCCCTGGTTGGCAACCTGTCTGCGAAAGCAGGTGGAAGAAACACCAGCCCTCACGCCCGCCCGCCGGCAATGGCTCATCCGCCGCGCTCTCTCCGTGGCGCGGCAAAGCATGCGCTTGACGCGCAAGTTCCAAAATAATTACCCCCATGCCTTGCGCGAATACGCATTACTGTTGGCGATGAACGGGCAGCCGCGCGCGGCGCGCAAGTTCTTCAACCAGAGCTTGGACGTCGCCGAAAGCCAGGGCGCTGTTTACGAACATGCCCAGACGCTGCGCGCAAGAAGCCACGTCGGCCGCGAGCTCGCCTGGCCGGGCGCGAAGGAAGATCTGGACGAGGCCGAACGCACGCTGCGCAGACTGGAAGCACCGGTGGCCGTCGACGAAGGCTTCGCGCAGCCCGGCGGCGACAAGGTGGTCACGCTGTCCCTGGCCGATCGCTTCAACACGGTCCTGGACGCCGGCCGCCGCATCGCCTCGGCGCTGTCGCGCCAGGCCGTCTTCACGGCCGTGCGCGAAGCGGCCCTCAAGCTTCTGCGCGGCGAACGCTGTCTCGTGCTCAAGGTCGAAAGCGAAGCCGGCGACGAGGACGTTACGCTCGTGTCTGGCGAAATCGCCGCCGAGTTCAGCCGCGTCGTCGTCCGCAAAGCGCTCGACGCGGGTCGTGCCGTCACGATTGTCGAAGGCATGCCGGATCACTCCAGCGAAAGCGTGCTCCTGGCCGGCGTGCGCTCCGCCTTGTGCGCGCCTATTCACGTACGGGGCAAGGTCGTCGGCTGCTTCTATGTTACGCACCGGCAAGTGGCCAACCTGTTCGGTGAAGACGAAGAGCGCTTGGCCGACTTCATCGCCACGCTCGCCGGCGCGGCACTGGAAAACGCCGAAGGTTTCGCCGAGTTGCGCCGGCTCAACGAAACCTTGGAGCTGCAAATCGCCGAAAAAACCCGGGCCGACAAACGCATCCAAGAACAAGCAGCGCTTCTGGACAAAGCCCGCGACGCCATCTCCGTCTTGGATATGGACGATCAGATCCTCTACTGGAATCAAAGCGCCGAACGGCTCTACGGCTGGACGGCGGCCGAAGCGGTCGGCCAAAAAGCAGACCAGTTGCTCTATCGCGGCGCCTCGCCGGAGAGAATCAAGGCCCGCACACTTGTCCTCGAAAAAGGCGAGTGGACCGGCGAACTCACGCAGGTCACGCGCGAAGGCAAAGATGTGGTCGTCGAAAGCCGCTGGACGCTGGTCCGCGACGATGCCGGCGCGCCCAAAGCCAAGCTGGTCGTCAACACCGACGTCACCGAAAAGAAAAAGCTCGAAGCGCAGTTCCTGCGAGCGCAGCGCATGGAAAGCATCGGCACCCTGGCCGGCGGCATCGCCCATGACATCAACAACGTCCTGTTGCCGATCATGATGTCGGTCGATCTATTGAAGCGCGATCTGCCCGCCGCGCAGCGTCTGGCTATCCTGAGCGACCTTGAAGCCAGCGCCCAGCGCGGCACCGACATGGTCCGGCAGATTCTCTCCTTCGCGCGCGGCGTCCAGGGCGACAAGGTGCTCGTACAGCTCAAGCACGTGCTCGGCGAAATGACCAAGCTAGTCAAGCGCACTTTTCCCAAGTCGATTCACTATCGCGCCGATTTCCCGCGCGACCTGGGCGTCATCCGCGGCGATCCGACGCAGCTCTTCCAGATGCTCATGAACCTGTGCGTCAACGCGCGCGACGCCATGCCCAATGGGGGCACGCTCAGCATTGCCGGCGAGAACGTGACCATTGAGCCCCAGGATGCACCCCGTCTGCACCCCGACGCCCGCCCCGGACCGCATGTGCGCCTGCGCGTCGCCGATACCGGCGCGGGCATCCCCGCCGCCGTCCTCGATAAGATCTTCGATCCCTTTTTCACCACCAAGGAATTCGGCAAAGGCACCGGCCTGGGCCTGGCCACCGTGCAAGGCATCGTCAAGGGCCACGGCGGCTTCATTCACGTCGACAGCACGCCCGGCGTCGGCACTGAGTTCCTCCTGTACTTCCCCGCCGCCGAACCCGCCGCCAACATGTCCTCCGAGCCGAGCCTGCATCTGCCGCCCGAAGGCCAAGGCGAAACCATCCTGGTCGTCGACGATGAAGTCTCCGTCTGCCAAGTGATGCAGCGCAACCTCGAAGCACACGGCTACAAAGTGCTGGTGGCGGCCAGCGGCTCGGAAGCCTTGGACCTGGTCGCTCAATATCGCGGAAAGGTGCAGCTCGTTCTGACCGACATGATGATGCCCGACATGGACGGCACGGCGACGATCAAGGCGCTGCGCAAGCTCGACCCCAAGCTGCGCGTCATCGCCGCCAGCGGCATGGCCGGCGTCCGCGAAAGCGCGGAGTCATCCGGGGCCGAGTTTCAGGCGTTCTTGACCAAGCCGTTCCGGGTGGACAGTCTGTTGCGGACCGT
Source organism: Gemmataceae bacterium (assembly GCA_022616245.1). Taxonomy (GTDB): domain Bacteria; phylum Planctomycetota; class Planctomycetia; order Gemmatales; family Gemmataceae; genus JAKEFD01. The sequence goes on along the minus strand of JAKEFD010000077.1, from coordinate 287 downwards.
GGATGCGGTGCTGCATAATTGACGACATTGAAAGGGTTAACATACGTCAACCGGTTTCGATGCCCGGATCGACAAAAGTCACGCTACCCCCGTGTGCGCCACTCTGTCCGTGAATGCCACTTCAATCGACCAAGTTGGCGTCCACGAAGGCCGGTCCTAACTCATGGTTTACCAGTCACTTGCAAAGTGCAAATCCTCGTCGTCGCCAATCGGCACACACAGGGGCTCTGGCAACGTTGCCACTTTTTGGCAATCTTGAATCGCCAAGATGGCCAACTTTTGGCAAT
>JAKEFD010000076.1 GCA_022616245.1 Gemmataceae bacterium | reverse complement strand
GTGTGGCTCGCGCTCTATGTGGGCAGTCGCCGGCGAGCTTGATCCGACGCGGGCAACAACCATGCGGATTATGCCCCGATCGACCTTTACCGATACAGTGCTTCTCTTTAGCACCCGCAGTTTGCGGATGTTCGCCTACGGGTTTCTGTCGATCGTGTTGGTGCTTTACCTGACGGAATCGGGGCTTAGCGAAGAGAGCATCGGGTTTTTGCTCACCATGGCCTTGCTGGGCGACACGGCCATCTCATTTTGGATCACAACCGTCGCCGACCAGGCGGGTCGCAGGCGGATGCTAATTCTCGGAGCAATGCTGATGGCCCTGGCGGGCGCCGTGTTCGCGCTGACGAACAACTACATCGCGCTCATCTTGGCGGCCACGATTGGCGTGTTGAGCCCCAGTGACAAGGAGGTCGGCCCCTTTCTTTCGATCGAGCAAGCAGCGCTTTCGCAAGCGATATCCAATGACCGGCGCACCGCCATTTTCGCCTGGTATCATCTCGCCGGCTCCGTGGCCGCCGCTTTAGGCGCCCTCGTCGGCGGCTTTGTCTGTCAACAATTTGCAACTGTGGGTTTTTCGGGCGCCGCCGTTTATCGACCGCTCGTTGTCGCGTACGCCGTAGTCGGCCTGCTCTTGGCGATGGCCTTCACTCAGTTGAGCCGCGCGGCCGAAGCATCGCCGGGCGAACCACCAACACAGTCGCCGTGGCTGGGCCTGCACGAGTCGCGCGGCGTCGTGCTGCGCTTATCGGCCCTCTTCGTGCTTGATGCCTTCGGCGGCGGGTTCATCCTGCAGAGCATCGTCGCCTACTGGTTTTGGCTGCGGTTCCAGCTCGATCCGGCCGTGCTGGGCGGGATTTTTTTTGTTGCCAACCTGTTGGCCGCCGGATCGGCGCTCGCGGCTGCCGGCTTAGCCCGCAGGTTCGGGTTGATCAACACAATGGTCTTCACGCACTTGCCATCGAACGTGCTTTTGCTCTTGGTCCCGTTGATGCCCACACTGGAGTGGGCGGTCGGCGTGTTGCTTGCGCGGTTTGCGATCTCGCAAATGGACGTGCCGACGCGCCAGTCATATACGATGGCCGTGGTTCACCCTGACGAGCGCTCTGCCGCAGCGGGCGTGACCACAGTCGCCCGCTCGATTGGCGCAGCATTGCCGCCCACGCTGGCCGGCTACATGCTTGCCGATTCGCGCCTCATGAGCCTTCCCTTCTTCCTCGCAGGCGGGATTAAGATTGTCTATGACGTCTGGCTCTATCGGGTATTCGTCACAAGTCCCACCTATAATGGCTCGGCCGGCACGTCCTGAGTCCGGTGTCAGTTTGGGTGGCACGCCCTGAGTCCGCGAAGTTCGGGGTGTTCCTTCCCATCGAATCAATCGTTCTCGTTTCGCGGCACATCCCGCATGATTTCGGGCGTTTCCCACCCGCCGGCTCTCCTGCTTTTGGCCGCGTTCACTCGGCACTCGTCGGCCCTTGACTGGGCTGCAACGCGCGCCGGCGCCCAGTGGGGACCGATCGCACTAGCGAGCAAAGCTTTTGACTTCACCGAAACCGACTACTACCAGTCCACGATGGGTTCCGACCTCAAAAAGATCTTTTGGGTGTTCGAGCGGCCCCTTGATCCGGCTCAACTCGCGTCCATAAAGCGACTCACAATTAACTGGGAGCACGACTTCGCCGCGCTGGTATCCCGCGGAGAAGCGGTCGGAGACAACGCTTCGTCGATTACCGAATCGCGGCCGCTGAACCTTGACCCTGGATATCTCACGACCGCCAAGTTGGTGCTGGCATCGACCAAAGACCATACGCACCGCATTTACTTGCGAGACGGCATTTTCGCAGAAGCCACACTTTTTTTTCGACACGGTCGTTGGGAGCACCACGAATGGACATTTCCCGATTATCGCCGGGCGGATTACCAGGAGTTTTTCAGCCAGGCGCGCGAGTTTCTCAAACGCACCCACTCTCCGCAGCCATAAACCATCGGTACATTTCGTGCGTAGCGAAAGCGGCCTGCGGCGCGTTTGTACTCCTGTCGGAAGTACTAGTTCCGTCCTAGATTGTGTCCCTCCCCATCTGATCTGTGTTCATCTGACCTCATCTGCGTTTATCTGTGTTCCTTGCCGATTTGGCCACGGAACTGTGGCCCGGTTGCTGATCCGGGCACAGTGCCGTAGATTGGCGTATTGAGCCACTGACTTCGAGGCAACCATGCGCTGGACGCTCGCCATTTCACTGATCGCCGCATTGCTCGGCATTGCACTAGGCGTCGGGCTTACTTGGGCGGAACTGGGTCCATACGCGCTAGCGCCCGCTCAACTCACCGTCGACATGAACAAGCTGCAGCCTCGCGCCGAGGTCGTCGGCAACGCGACCTACGACTTCGGCTATATGGAACAGGACGCTCGCGGAAGCCATACTTTCGAAATCCGCAACACGGGCGAGGCGCCGTTAAAGCTCGCCAAGGGCGCCACAAGCTGCAAATGCACGCTTAGCAACCTGGACCATGACACCGTCCAGCCTGGCGAGTCGGCCAAGATCGTGCTGGAGTGGACCGCCAGCAGTATTAGCAACGATCCCAGGTTTCGCCACAGCGCCACGATTCGCACCAGTGACCCACGACGCCCGCACATCGATTTGTGGATTGAAGGAGAAGTCAGTCGCTCGCACAAGCTCGTGCCCCTGGATCTTCGCCTGCCGGCCATTAGTGTGGGCGAGGGAGCGACAGCCGAACTGGACCTCTATGGCTACCACGGCGACAAGCTGACCATTAAGCGGCAGGAGTACACCGATTCGTCCCTCGCCAGTTACTTCGAGCTGCGAACCGAGGAAATGCCGGCAGAACAGGTGAAACAGGAAAGAGGCGCTACAGCAGGCAAGATCTTACACGTCACCATCAAACCCGGCTTGCCACTGGGGCCGCTTCTCCAGAGAATCCGCCTCTGGCTCGATTTGCCCGGCGACCCAATTGTCGAGATTCCGATCGAGGGGCATGTCTCAGGAGACATCTCCATTGTTGGCCCTCGTACCTGGGACAGCGAGCACAGCCTCCTGGTACTCGGTGAAGTGCAAAGGGACAAAGGAGCCGAGTCAAAGGATTTGCATCTGCTGGTAAAAGGTGAACATCGTGACAAGATCGAGTTGAAGGTGGTCGATGTTCGACCGGAGTTTCTCCAAGTCGAGTTCGAAAAGCCTCAGTCGGTCGAGGGCGCCGAAGTGGTGAAAATTCCTTTTACGATCAAGGTCCCGCGCGGGGCGCCCACCGTCGACCACAGCGTCACCATCGGCAAGGCCGGGCAGATCGAATTGGAGACCGGTCACCCCACCACACCACGGTTGCAAATACACGTCAGTTTTGCCGTGGGCAAATAACGGCAATGCACTAGATTGCGGTGGCACTCAAGAAACAATTCAAGTCCGACGGCGCGGACTTTCGTTCAACCTCAATCACTACAAGGACGCAGTGGATGTCACACCCCGTGCGCTGTAGGCGCGGTTTAGCGAGTGTCCTCGTTTGTTGTGCCCTGCTCTTGCTCGGCTGCTCAGAGTCTCCGCGGCCGAAGAGGGTCGCCTCGTCAACGAGCAAAAGCGCAGCGCAACCCGCCATGGACGAACCCGCTGCTGCAAAGAACAAGGCGCCTGCTATCGAACCGGACGAGACAACGCCAGCAGTGCCGGAGCAAACGCCCCCGTCAATCACCAACCAGGATGCGGCGACGAAGCCTAACGTCGCGGTGACCACTCCGAGCACCGATGATGCCAGTGACAACGAGTCTCAACCGAAGCTCCCAGTCGTTGATGAGCCGGCCGACACCGTTGCATCGACCGGCACCAATGCCGCCGATAAGTCTAGTTTTTCGCCAGTGAAGACAGAGGCGACAAGCGCCGACCCGCCTGCGCAACCACGCGCGCGC
>JAKEFD010000458.1 GCA_022616245.1 Gemmataceae bacterium | reverse complement strand
GATTAGATTAAGGGACCAGGAAGTCAGTTTTCTTGGACGGGGTAAGTTTGGGCAGCATCTCGGCGCCGAGATTGGCGCCGAAGAGGTTCAGCTCTTCCTTGAACTCGATCTTGGGCTGGAAGTTTTCGGGCAGCGCATTCCACATGGAGCGCGTAGGCGGCAAGAGGAACATAGCGCGCGTGAACTTCGAGCCGGTTTCGCGATAGTAATCCGCCCAGCGCGTGCCGTCGAAAGTGAAAGACGGGAAGCCATCGTCGGGCCGGCGCATTTCCAGCAGCCGATCCATATTGCAATAGGCGTTGTGTTCGGCCTTCCAGTCGAGCCAGACGCGCAGATTGTCCTCCGAGGCGTCCGTGCTTTCCAAGAGCACGAGCGGGCGATCGGGCGTAACCGGCAGACCGACGAACAGGCAGTCTTTGGCGGTTTCCACGCGCGTGGGCACAAGGCCTTTGGAATTCTTCGCCGAGCGCAAAACGACTAGCGGCTCGGACAGATACGCGGATACGTTTGTCAGACGGAGGTTGGCGCTGGAGTCGGCGGGGACATCCTTGGCGCAACCCGTGACCGTCAGAAGCGAGCCGGCCAGACCCAAAAGCGAATTCTCCACGCGCAGCTCCAGCGCGCGGCTGGCGCGGACGCTCAAGACATCGCCTTCGCCGCGGACAAAGCAATCGACCAGCGCCAGCTCGGCGGGCGCGCGTGTCGGCCGCGCACCCATCTTCATCGCGTCTTCCGGGTCGATGAGCGTCGCGACGCTTACGGGCACGCGTTTGTCGAGCTTGGCGGGTCGGAGTGTGAGCACACAATTACGAAACGTGCAGTGCGAGCTGCCGCCCATGAGCACGATAGATTGGGCCTTGAAACCTGACTGATCGGGCTCCAATACGACTTCCAGGTTCTCCAGGACCAGCCGGCCGTCGAAGACGCGGAAAAAGCCGGCGTCGACCTCGGACGTGTCCGGCATTGTCAGGACCGGTGCGAAACCGGGATAGGGCCGCAGCGTCACGTCCACGCCCGGCTTGTCCAGGCGAATGGGATGGACTTCGACATCGCGCGAGTCCTTGCGATGCTTGATCAAGATCACATCGCCTTGCTGCGCGCTGGCCAAAGCGGCAAAAACCGACTTGAAAACGCCCGGCGAGGCGCCCGCATCTTCCGGATCGACCACTTTCTCATTGGGCTTCAGCTTGACGTCGGCGACTTTGGGCTCATCCGCGAGCGCGGGCAAGGGCGCCATGGTCACTTCCAAGCACTGTTCGATTCCCAGGGCCCGTTTCATGTCCTGAGTGCGAATGTCGCGCACGTCCGCACGCAAACGAAACGCTTCGGCAAGAGTGTCGGCTTTCCAGGGGTCCTGGGTCATCCAGATGGAGACCGCGCCGGGCAGCTTCGTCGAGCCGACGTCGCCGCGTCCTTTGGCCACATCGACAGCGAAGGGGCGGAACTCGTCCTCGAGATTCGTGAGAATGCGCGGTACGCCGAATTCGTCGGGCCGGACCCACAAGGCATTGAGATTGTGGTAACAGTTGCGCAGCCCGTCGAACTTGACAGCCGGCTCGGCGTTGTCCGTCTGCCGGATCAAGTCCGGTTCGTCGCGCGTCGACGTGTCGGTCGGCGCCGTTTCCGGGCGCGAGAAGATCGAATACTCCACTTGCAAATCGCACGTCGCGGTATTGTCCAGCCGGAAGGCCGGCCCGTTGATGACGAACGCGGAACAGCGATGCAACCGCAACAGCGTCGCATAGTCCTTGTGATTGCCGCGTAGATGGAACAACGCGCCGTAGGGTTTGAAGGCGCAATCCGTGGGCATGATCTCCGCGGGTCCGTTTATGCCGACCGCGACTTGTCCACCTCCGAAATAGCACTGATCGAGCACAACGTGCGGCCTGTCCTCCTGGTCGCCGCTGGGATTCTCAATGGCGATGGATGCCACCGGAACGCGCGTTTTGCGCAGTGGGATGAACTGCCGCTGCGGCACGCCCTTCTGGGCGAACGTGCACTTGTGAAAGCGGACCTTGCCGGCGCCTTTGATGCCCAAAGTGGCGACCGCGGTGTCGGGCGTCGCGCTCGCCTCCATCTCGAAGCGGATATTGCGAAACGTGACATTGCCTCCTTCCAGCGTCAGACCGGCAACCAAATCCGCGGCCTCCGAACGGGTCGAGTACTTGAACCGGATCGTCTTCGGCTCGAAAGCGTCAACACACTCCACTACCAATTTGCGATTAGACTGACCGGAATAAAACAAGCCTTCGCTGATCTCAATGTCGTTTTCCAATACCGCGTGCAAGTTGCTCTTGGTTTCTTTCAGGAGTTTTTCCAAATCCTGTTCCGTCTTGATGCTAATCGGGCCTTGTCCAGACGGTGCGACGGCGCCTTTGCCGGCGCCGGGATCCTTTAGCAACACGGACTTGTCCGGACCGGCCGGTCCGGGCCGAATGCCGATGGGGACGTTTTTTTGCGGCGGCAAGAGGGACAGCACCAGAAGCAGCGCCGCCAACGCCAGAAACGCCGACGACACCAGCAGCAATGGCCGTTTGCGCGGCGGCTCCGGCAGCGGCGCATCCACCAACAAGACTCCTTCCGGCAGATCGTCGACGGCGCCGACCTTTTGCGCCACTTGCATCAAGTGTTGCACGAGGTGCACCGGCCGCTGGTAGCGATCGCGCGGATTCTTGGCCATCATGCGGCCCAGAATAATGGCCACGTCGTCGGGAACATCGGGATTGAGCTCGCGTGGATCGATCGGCGCCACATTCTGATGGTGGTGCAGTTTCTTGGCCGCCGTTCCCTCCGGCGTGGGCGTCTGCCCCGTGAGCATGTGGTAGAACGTGCAACCCAGGGAATAAATGTCGCTCCGGCTGTCCGCTTCGCGCGGCTCCAACGCCTGCTCCGGAGAGATGTAGTCGAACGTGCCCAGGGTCACACCCGATTGCGTCAACCCGCGATCGCGCTGCGCTTCGAGACTGCGCGCCAGGCCCATGTCCACCAGCTTGGCCCGTCCGTTCGGACTGATGATGATATTGGAGGGCTTGACGTCGCGATGCACGACGCCGCGCGAGGCTGCGTGCTCCAAACCGGTCGCGATTTGCAAGATGATGCGCACCGCCTCGGGCACCGACTGCCGGCCGCGCCGTTCCAACAAGGTGCGCAGGTTTTCGCCTTCGACAAACTCAAAGGCGATGAAGTGCAGCTTTTGATCTTCGCCGCAATAGAAGACGCGGGCGATGTTCTCGTGGTCGAGCTTGGCCGCGGCCCGCGCCTCCTGATGAAATCGCGCGATGTTCTCCACGTCTAGCGCCATGTCCGGCGGCAGTATCTTCAGCGCGACGTAGCGATCGAGCTGTGTGTCGCGCGCCCGCAGCACCGCCGCCATGCCGCCCACGCCGATTGCTTCGATGAGCTCGAAATGCGCCAAGTGCCGCCCGCGAATGCTGCCCGACCATTGCGGCGGTGCATTCATAATCGCGTTGCCCGCGGGGCTGCCTTTGGAGATGATGGTCGGCGCTTCGTCGCTGACTTCGGGTTCGTTGGGGAAAACGACCGCCCCGTCCGCGGTGACCAGACGCAGTTGCGATTCGCTCTTGCCTTTGGCAGGCGCCCCTGCCAATGGATCATCCGGACGTAGGGCCGATTCCGACATGCAGCGCCATTCGGGCGTACCGCCCGCCTCTTTGGGGACACGCGTCCTGCCGCTCCCTTGTCACTCCGAATTCTTGCGAATTCGGCTACGTTTCTGTAGCGGAACTCGCAAGAGTTCCGGCATGCTGTGGCCATCGCCGGAGCGGTGCGAGAGGGGTCGGCCCGCGCCCGCGATGCTCTCCCCCGAAATGAGATGAGAAAGGGGGAGGGACCGCTAATGGCTGGGTAAAGTATACCTTCCTAACCGCCGTCCTGTCAATCAGTTTGGCAAACTGGGCAATCCAGGATACTCCTTTGTGAGCTTTCCAGTGATTTGGTACAATGACGCCACTCTTCTTCCAATGCAGGAGAACCGAATGAGTCGTATTCAGCTCGATCCGCAATTGAAGTCACGCCTCAACGGCCTCAACGAACAAATCGAGTTTTGCGACGACGAAGGCAAAGCGGTTGGACAATTCCTGCCACAAGATCTATACCTCAAACTCATGCACGCTTGGGCGAAAGAGCAATTCGAAGACACGATTGAGCGCGATCAAGCTTTGGCGGACGTGAAATCGTCTGGCGGCATGTCCACGAAAGAGGCCATCTCCTTTTTGGAAAAGATTGCAAGTCGACAATGAGGCCCAGCATGAGCGCGAAGTTTCATGTCATTTGGCGCCGTGTTCTCATTGAGAAACAACTCGCAGATCTGGTTGTCGCACTCAAGAATCAAGGCAAAAGCATGGAACCTGTCACGGCGGCGATGACTGAAATCGACCGTCGACTTTCGCAGAATCCGGAGGAGTCCGGCGAGTCGCGTCCCGATTTCGAACGAATCCTGATCGTTCCTCCGCTGGTCGTGGACTACGAAGTCCACGACGAAGAACGAGTTGTGTTCGTGCTTCGCCTGCGCTACATGCCTGCCAGGTCAAAATCCGAAAATGGTAGTGACTGAGCCATGCAGATTCGCCTTCCCGCGCCGTCTTGCAATTAGGCATCCCACTCCGTGTGAAACGTCCCCGGCTCGTCGATCCGCTCATACGTATGCGCGCCGAAGAAGTCGCGCTGGGCCTGGATCAG
>JAKEFD010000457.1 GCA_022616245.1 Gemmataceae bacterium | reverse complement strand
GAGAGGCTTCGTCCGAGGTGCACTTTCATCGTAGCGCGGCAGTCAACGGAGGCCACGCAAAACGCTGCATGGATTTTGAAGTGACGGTAATGAAATACCCTTGCTCTGGCCCGCAGTTGATGCGACAATCGGACAAGCCAAGCTGAAGTGGCGAGACGGCGCATGTTCCCTTTGGAGGCGTCGATTAATGTCGAAACCGAAACTCTTCCTCGCCCTGGTTTGCTTGCTGCCGAGCGCCGGCGCGGGTTCTGCTCAAGAGGATACGAAGTCTCCTGCACACCAGACCCGAACCAATCGGCCTGTGGGATACGCCCGGCAAATGCCAACTCTTGCACAGGCATACCCCCTCAACTGCTAGCCAAAGTTGTCCAGTTTCAATGTCCACTGTTTTGCCCTCGTTGGCCTATTCGTCCCCGCTTGTTATCCACCGGCCACGCCCCAGATTAACTTTGGCCGCTTTGTCTGTGTTTCGCAGATATACCTCTAGGCCGCCCAAGTGGAGACGTCGCCGGCGGATTCTCGGAGTGCGTGCATGAAGACCTACACCATTGGCAGCAAAGGCGGCTATACCCTCACCATCGACGGGCTTGCCGACCTGGATTACGAGTCCAACCTGGCCAAGTTGCTGGCCGAGCTCGAGGGCCTGACCGTCGGCAAAAAGCTGTTCAGCGCGATTCAGAATCAATGCGCCGGCAAGAAGCTCGTCGTCCAAAAACGCAAGCCGTCCGGCACATCGTTGGAGCAGGTTTGCAACGCCAATGCATACACGGCCAAAGACTTGGACACCGGCGGCCGCGATATTTATCTTTTGGAAGAGCAAAAGGCGGCCGAGAAACGCAAAAGCGTTGCCAAGGGCAAATCGCTTACGGGCTACGAGGCGGAAGAAAACCCAAAGTCGCCGATCTACGACAAGAAGGCGCTCGGCAGCGGCGAGGGGACCGACGCCACTGTCCGCTTCACGCCCGGAGTATGGGCCGAGACGACCGGCGAATGCCGCCAGCCTGGCAGCAAATTTCAAGGGCCGGGCAGCACACCGGACGCCGTCCTTTTTCACGAACTCTTTCACGCCTACCGGATCATGACCGGCACGCAGCTCAAAACCCGCATCAGCATCGACGGCCACACGAGCCAGGCGTACGAGGAATTCGCGGCGATCCTGGTCACCAATGTGTACCTAAGCGACTTGAAAAAAACCGACCTGCGCTCATTCGATCACGGCGCCTATGGCGTTCTGAAAACGCCGAAGGAATTCCTGAAGCGGAACAAGAACGAAGCGGTCGTGAAGGCATTCTGCGACGACCTCGTCATCAAGCCGCTGCTTGCCGATCTTAAAACGGTGCAGAGCGCGTTTAATCCGATTCGCGACGTCATGCGCTAGAGTTTGAAAGGCAACTCACTCACGATGGCTTTGCGGCCTGCCTCCAGCAGCAATTCCGTTCCCGGCGTCTGACTGCCGCGGCGCAGATACGCCAAGGCGATCGCCTGATTGAGCCCTGGCGAAAAGACAGACGACGTGGTCTGGCCGACTTCGTTGCCCTCGTGCAGGACTTTCGATCCCGCGGCGACCGGGTCCGGGCCTTCCAGTTTTAGTCCGAGCAACGTGCGGTTCACCTGGCCGCGGTCGCGCGCCATGACAATCGGTTCCTGGCCAAGGAAACAGCCTTTGGTGTAACTGATCGCTTGCGCGGTCCGGCCCACTTCCATCACCAGCCGGTTTTCGTCGATGTCTTTGCCATACTCCGGCAGTCCGGCTTCGACGCGCAATGTATGCCAAACGTCCAACGGAGCCATCACAACACCGTTTTTTGTTAGCCAATCCAATAGCGCGGGTCTCTCGTCCCTTGGGGAAAAGAAGTCGAAACACGGCAGGCTCAGTCCGGGAAAGCGTCGAGCACGTACGATTTTTCCTGGAGCCCATTCAAGAAGCCGCTGCTGCAATGGGTTGAGCCCGACCAGGTCCGCCAAGTTTTCCGCCTTTGGACCGCACACGCGCAGCATCGACCACTCGGCGGAACGATTCACGATACCCACTTGTTCGCTGACCAAAAAGTGATCCAGGTGAGCGACCAGCTTTTCCGCGAGACCTGCGACGACGTCGATCCAAAAAACGCCTTTTTCATGTTGAATCCAACCGTGGGCCACGACGCGAGCTTTGTGTGTCGTGAAGAATGCCTCGCAGCCAAAACCTTCAGGCAGATTCTTGACGTCGTTGGTGCACAGGTTGTGCAGAAAAGCTCGCGCGTCCGGCCCGGACACTTCGACAAGGCCCGCGCCAATGAAGTCGAAGCAGACGGCCCGTTCGACGGCGGCTTGATAGTCTGCATGCATGTCAGCTCTTCTTTAGAACGGCGAGGGCCCGGTGTGCATCGGGAATGACGAGGCAGGATTCCGCGTTGTCGATCAAGTGCTTTACCTGGCCCGGTTTTTCCAGCGGCGTGGCGAACAGCTCCTCGACGGTCTCGTCCGCCAACCGGCTTAATAGATAAAGCCGGGCGTCAAGTGCGGCACTGGCCCAAGAAAACCCCGTGGCCGCGTCCTCGGGCATTTCCGCAAGCAGTGCCTTGAGACCCAAAGCTGGTTCGTCGGTTTCGCGCAAGAGTTGTGCCGCCGTGCCGAGTTGCGGTTGCGCGTCGGTGACGAGCGCGATGCGGCCGCCGGGCTTGACGACGCGCGCGCAGCACAGAAAGCCGCGCGCCAGGTCGTCGAAGGTATGCCGCGCCGGGTCGCCGCCGATGCCCGCGACGACGAGGTCCGCGGGCCGGTCGACTTCCAGACGCCAGCGGGCGTCGAGCAACTTCACGCCGGTGCCGCTCGATTCCACGGGCCCCGCAATGACGTGGACAAACTCGCCGTCGCCGCCCTCGATCGCCTGCACCAGAAAGGGAGCGCCCAACAGCCAGGCCACCTCGACCGCTTCTTGACGCAACGGCGAGATGGTTCGGCCCGGCGCTTGAATGCTGAGTTTGGCAACCAACGCTTGCTGCGTTTCTTGATCGGCCAAGGTGGGAAAAAGTGCAGTTTCAGCGCCGCGCACGCCCACGAGCGGGTCGTAGCTGCGGCCGGTCAAGAGAACGATTTGATCGGCATCGACCACCGTGCGATTCAAGTAGATGCGGCGGCCGGCGCGAGTCGTCGCGAGATAGCTGAGTTTGCGGCGATCAGCCGGTTGATGGGTCTCCACGCGGACTTCTTGAAACTCATCCGGCAAGTCTTCGAGCCAGGGTTGGCCTGTCGAGGGGGCCGGGCACACCAGGGTAATGGCGCTTAACTTGACTTGCGCGGATTGCAGATGGCTCAATAGCGGCGGCAACAACTCCCCAAGTCGGGGCAAAGTCTCATCGACGACGACCGCGACATGATCGTCCGGCGTCAGAGCGCGGCGCAGCGGCGGAAAGTCGATCGGGGCTTCGAGCGCGGCTCGAACGGCTGCCCCCAGATCGGCGATTGGCGGCGCAGGCGCTTGCCGGTGCGTGGCCACCATGCCGCGCTCGGGCACATCCAGTTCCAGCACGTGCCGGCCCCAATTCAAACGCACCAACATGCGATGTCCTTCACTCGTAGCCGAATTCGGTCTGGCAGGCCCGAATTCTGACGAATTCGGCTACATGATTCTCGCGAATTCGGCTACATGCTTACTTCTTGGCGGCGAAATCCACTTTTCCTTCGAACCGCTCGATCAAGGCCACCACTCCCGGGTGAGTAAACGCCTGCGTGGCGAAGCCCTCCGGCGGCTGTGCGTACCAATGCACCGTCGCCTTCTTGCCCTCGGTGTGCACGAAATCGACAACCACTTTCCAGCCGCCCGTCGGCTTGCTGCCCGCGGTGACGACCACCAGCATGTGCGTCTTCCAGTTGATGCCGTCCACCTTGAGGATCTTCGCGAGGGCGTCGACGGCCGCCTTTTCCACCACGGGTTGCGGCGCGTCGAGGTCTTTGAACGGTGTGGCGGCGATCAACTCGTCGACACTGCGGAGTACCAGCTTTTGCTGCTCGGTGCGGTTTGGCGCTGCCTTGGGACCGTAAGGCCAGCTACCTTGCCCTAGAATCTTCAAGTTCTTGCCTTTGTCTTTCTTGTCCTTCTTGTCCTTGTCGTCCTTGTCCTTCGATTTCCCCTTGTCGTCGCTCTGGGCCAAGAGTTCCAGCCGCGCGGGCCAGACCTCGAAATAGTCCTTGCCTTCGAGTTTGCGAAACTCTACAGCCTTGCCGATGAGCCGAACGCGTTTGCCGACGTACGGGTCGAGGATGTTTTTCGAGTTGCCCACGTAAACGCCGCGGACGGCGGGCTGCGCGTTGCCCTCAAGCACCAAGTGATAAGGCACGTGTCGGCCGAAGCCAAAACCCCTGGGCGGCGGCGTTTTTTTCAGGACGCCGACGAAGTTTGTTTCCTTGCCCTCCTGCATTTTGTACCAAGCCTCTTTGGCAAAGAGCTCGAGCTTGGCGGGCGGATTCGGGTTGCCCGCTTGGAGGAAAAAGAAACAGCCGGCTGCAAGTATTAGTGTGCGCATGGTAGCCTCGATTCCATCCAGCCAATCGGCCGCTTGCGGCTTCGCGCTCGCAATGAGCCGTGCAAACAGGAAGAGATACCTGCTGCTATTGTTCGCGGGGTGCGTCGCGGCGGCAACCCGGCGTTGTTCGGATTTTTCGCGGGCTTATAATGAAACAAATCTAGGAGGTCGCTTTCATGTCGCAATCCCCCTCGATCCCCGCGAGCGGCAAGCATTTGGTCGCGGGCGATTGGCTCGCGTCCGGTCGGACTTTCCCAAGCGTCAGCCCTGCCGACACGCAAGAAATCGTCGGCGTCTTTCCCAAAGGCGGCAAGGACGAAGCCGACCGGGCAGTGGCGGCCGCGCGCGCCGCGTACCCTGCTTGGCGGCGCACCAGCCGCATCCTGCGCGCCGAGCTGTTCGACAACCTTGCCCAGATCGTCAAACGCGAGACCGACAATCTGGCCCGCCTCATGGCGCGGGAATGCGGCAAAGTCGTGACCGAATGCCGCGCCGAAGTCGTCGAAGGATTGCACATGATTCAGTACGTCTTCGGCACGGGTCGCATGCCCATGGGCGACGTCTTGGCGTCCGAAATCGCCGAGAAGGACGCGTTCATGCGCCGCAAACCGTGGGGCGTGGCCGCGGTCATCACGCCGTGGAATTTTCCGTTTGCGGTGCCGCTCTGGATGCTGGGGCCAAGCTTACTGGAAGGCAACGCGGTCGTTTTCAAGCCCTCGGAGGATACGCCGGCGATCGGTCAGCGCTTGGTCGAGCTGTTCGTGGAAGCGGGCTTTCCGCCGGGTACGATCAACCTGGTGCACGGCGACGCGGAAGCCGGCGAAGCACTCGTGCGCAATCCGGAAGTCAATGTGGTGTTGTTCACTGGCAGCTACGACGTGGGCCGGCGCATCCAGGAGATTTCAGCGAGTATTCCAGACCGCATTGTGGCCTGCGAAATGGGCAGCAAGAGCGCGGTCATCGTCTGCGAGGACGCCAAGCTGGATCTTGCGGCCACCTGCGCCCTCATCAGCGCCTTCAAAACCAGCGGCCAGCGCTGCGTGTCCGCCGGCCGCATTCTCGTGCATGAGAAGATCTTCGAGACGTTCACGCAAAAACTGCTCGCCCTGGCCAAACGCCTGCGCATCGGCAATCCCCTCGACGCCGGCAACTTCACCGGCCCGGTCATCAACCAGGCCGCGCTGGACAAAATCACTGGTTACAACGCTTTGGCCAAAAAAGAAGGCGCGGAAGTCTTGCTCGACGGCGGCCGCCTGAGCGATTCCGACCACGCGCGCGGGTTTTTTCTCGCGCCGTTCATCTATCGGCAACGGCACGGCTCGGGCGTGCGTTCGATCCGCGAAGAAGTCTTTGGGCCGCACCTGGCCTTGATCCCGTTTACAAACAACGATGAGGCGGTCGCGATCTACAACGACACGGACTATGGCCTGTCGCTGGCGGTGATCACGGAAAGCTATCGCGCGATGCGTTTCTTTCGCGAAGAATGCGAATACGGCATGGGCTACGTGAACCTGCCCTGCATCGGCGCAGAAGTGCACCTCCCTTTCGGCGGCGTCAAGAAAAGCGGCAACGGCCATCCTTCCGCGGCGGGCCTTATTGAAGCAGTCACGCACAAGACGGCTTGGACCGTCAACCACGCGGAGGAAGTGAAGATGGCGCAAGGGCTGACGACGACCGTCTGAAATCCACAGATAGCGCAGATTTCGCAGATAAGATTCTGTTCTTATGGTTCTTGATTTGAATCTGCGTCATCTTTGAATCTGCGGATAAGTACTCCGTGACTGGCAGTCATGGGACATGGGAGGTTGCTGTGGAATCGAAGGAACAGTCCGGTCAGCCGGTCGGCACCGTCGCGCGGCGTTGGCGCCTTCGTGTGGCCGCTGCGGTGTTGCTCGCGGCGGCCGGCGTGGCGCTTATGTTGTGGCGGCCTTGGGCGCCGCGCCCGGCGCTGCCGCCCGCCGTCGAGCTCCCGCCGGACCCCCGGCTGACCTTCACGAGCGCGTACGCCAACATTCGCCCGCACGTGCAATACGTCGGCGACGCACGCTGCGCCGCATGCCATCTGGACATCGTCGAAAAGTTCAAACACCACCCGATGGGGCAGGCACTGGGCCCGGTCAAGGATTTCTTCAAGATCGAGGACTATTCGAAGAAGACCGCGTTCGAAGCGAACGGCTTTCACTACGAAGTGAAGGAGCGCGACGGCAAGGTCTTTCATCGTGAAATCAAGAAGGACGCGAAGGGCGACGTTGTTTACGAGCACGAAGAAGAAGTGAGCTTCGTGCTCGGTTCGGGCACCCGCGGCCGCTCGTACCTCATCAACCGCGACGGGGCACTCGTTCAATCACCCATCAGCTGGTATTCACAAAAAGGGATCTGGGACCTTTCGCCCGGCTATCAAAAGAAGAACCGCCACTTTGAGCGCCCTATCTTCAAGGAGTGTTTGTTCTGTCACAGCAATGGGGTTGACCCTGTGCCCGATTCGGTGAACAAGTTCAGCGGGGACGTGTTCAAGGGATATGCGATCGGCTGCGAGCGTTGCCATGGGCCCGGCGAGTTGCACGTGCAGTTGCGCGAAAAGGGCGAAGTGGTTCCCAAACCCGACACGACCATCGTCCAGCCGGCGCGGCTTGCGCCCATACTGCGCGAAGCGGTGTGCGAGCAATGTCACTTGCAAGGCGAGTTGCGCTCGGTGCGGCATGGCCGGGATCTTTTCGAGTTCCGGCCCGGAATGCCGCTGCACCTATTCCAGACGACGTTTCTACCGCCGCCCGAAGTTTTCAGCAAGCACGCCGTCGGCCACCCGGAGCAAATGAAGTCGAGCACGTGTTACGAGAAGAGCCGGGGCGCCATGAGCTGCGTTTCGTGCCACGATCCGCATGCCATCCCCAAGCCCCAGGAGAAGGCCCGATTCTTTCGCGAGCGCTGCTTGAGCTGCCACGGACCCGGCGCGACCGCGTGCAGTGCGCCGCCGGCCCAGCGCCAGAGCACGTCACCTGCTGACTATTGCATCCAGTGTCACATGCCGCGCTTTTCCAGCTCGGACATCGTACACACCAGCGTGACCGACCATCGCGTGCCGCGCAAGCCGCAGCAGTCGAAAGACTCTGCCCAGGCGCCAGAGAGGCCGCCCAAGCTGGTGCCGTTCCACCGCGATCCGGCGGAACCCATTGACCCCGCGCTGGAGCGCGACCTGGTCGTGGCGATGTCCATTCAGGGACCTCAGAATCCGCTTTTTGCGCATTTGGCGCTGCCGATACTCGATCCGCATTTGGTGCGCTGGCCGCACGACGCACGCGCGCTTGGAGCCAAGGGATTGGCTCTGTGGCTGGATCGGCAGGAGCGCGCGGCGTTGAAGTTATTCGAGCACATCCTCGAAGTGCAGCCGCGTCATGAGTCCACCTTGGCAGCTGTGGCATCGCTCCACGGCATCCTGGGCGAACCGAAAAAAGCACTGCCTTACTGGAAACGAGCGCTCGACATCAATGCACAGAATTCAGATTACCACTACGGATTGGCGCTCGACCATTATCGCTTGCAGGACTGGCAAAAGTCCGCCGAGTCGTGCGCCGCGGCATTGCGCCAAAACCCCGCTCGCTTGGACGCGCGCCGTTTGCTCGTGCAGTCCTACATGGAACAAGGCGCCAGAGACGACGCCCAGAAGGAACTGACGCGCTACGCCGCCTTCCCGCCGCCGGACTTGTATGAGGTGCAGCGCTTGGTGCGCAAAAAGTTCCCGTAGGTAGGATTCCGTTCCTGACCAAGAGCCCGCGACGCGATACCCTTCCGAACGGACAGGATCGGAATCCTATCCTACGGCTTGTTCTTTGCCGTCGCCGATTGGAAAAACTCGTAGCGCAGATTGATGTAGATATAGACGTTGGCCACGAACACGTAGGCCAAGAGCGGCGTCAGCGACAGCCCCGCGAGCACGGACAGCGTCGCCTGGTTGACCCAAGCGAAAGGACCGCTTTCCAAGCCGTTGAAACTCGCGGTCAGCGCGACCGGCACCAGGAACGGCGCACACAGCAATAACCCCAAGGCCAGCGCCAGCGCCTCATACAAAAGGATGCGGCGCAGATGAGTGCGCAGCAGTCGCCACCAGTCGCGGAACGCACTCAGGAAGCCGCATTCTTCCACAATGAGGATGGGCGCGAACAAGAAGGTCAGCGCCAAAACCGGCCACAAGAACACCTCAAGCACCAGCCTGCCCGCCAATAGGGGAACGAGCAACGGCTCCGCCAATACCGGGCCTTCTGCGGGCGCCAGCCATTGTGGCACTGTCCGCACGACGATCAACAAGCCGGCCCAGATGCCGCCGAAAAGGAGCAATGTCATCATCAGGTTCAATGTTTTGCCAAAAAGACCGGTGCGCACTTCATTGGCACGAGCCGGCCTGAGCCGAGACAGTTCGACAAACGTCATCTGGCCAATAACGGCGTTCGCCAAGCAGGCAACTACCAGCAACAGAACCGACAGTGCGCCCAGGCCATACCATTGCCAGGACTGTTCCAAAGCCGGAAACACTGTTTGATACACCGCCCAGCCAAGGCCAATGACTAGCCCCGCGGTTGCGGCAATCGCCAGCTTGCCGCGGTGCAACGTGCTTTCCAGAGCCTTGAGCAATTCTTCCACCAGGCCGCGCACGCCCAGAACGCGAAACTCCTGGCCCAGCGCCTTGGCGGTTTTCTTGTGGTTGGTCGCCGGCACATCGACCGAGGAATGGGCCTTGGTCAGGTCGGCGAACTCAGGCGACCAGTCCAATGTGGCCCAATCCTCGAATGTGGAGCGCCGCACCAGCGCGTTTTTGGGGATCCGTCCGTGCCGGATGTGATGGCGAACCGCCTTGGTGCTCTTAGCGCGGATGACTTGGCCATCCGGCAAGCGCACGTACCAATGATCATTCAGGGCCGCAGTCTGTTTGGGCCTCGTCCGGAGTGCTGGAGCATTGCGCATGATGTCACCTCTTCCCATTCTACCCTAAGCCGCCAAGTCCCCATTCACCATGGTAGATTGCCGAAACGCCCGGTTCGCGGCCGAAATTGCGCCTGCAAAAGCGATAAATCGGTCAAACTCTAGCCATAAGTACCGGTCATGTCGGTCTTTCCGTCGCTTGCTCCCGACTTGTTTGATATCAAGCCAGTTGCTAAAACCCTGTGATGCTTGTTGCAATTAACAGATTCCTAACCGTGAAGCGACACTGGTTCTTCGTTGGCTTGGCCGCTTTGTTTGTGCTGACCAACTTGCAATACATGACCAAGGTATTCGATGAAGGTCGCCGGTCCGCGGTCATGCGCTGGGCGGATCAATTCGACGACCTGGAAGCAGGCCAGAACATCTGGGAAAAGCACGGCTATCCCAATCCACCCATGATGGCACTTGTGCTGCGGCCGCTCATGTTGCTTGCTCCACCGATCGCCGCGCTGGCATGGTTCTACATAAAAGTGTGCTGCGCCGTCGCCGCGCTCTTCCTTTTATTTCGGATGCTGGACGCCAACGTGGGGCAGACATTCCTGTCTGCCTCTTCACTGGCAGACAGGAATGTCTGCCCCACGTTTCCTGGGTGGGCGAAAGCTCTGGCGGTGCTGCTCAGTCTCCGCCCCATTCAGCAAGACTTGACCCATGGCAACGTCAACCTGTTCATCCTGTTCCTGTTGGTTGCGGGACTTTATGCCTTAGCGCAACGGCAGGACATGGCGGCGGGACTGCTCCTTGGCTTGGCGATGGCCTGCCGAGTGACGCCGCTGTTGTTTTTGCCGTATCTTGCCTGGAAGCGCGCCTGGAAAGCGCTGGCCTGGAGCTGCGCCGGCGTTGCGCTATTCAGCTTTTTCGTGCCGGGACTCGCGTTTGGCTGGCAGCGAAACCTGACGTTTCTGGAAAGCTGGTACGACTACATGGCCCGGCCCTACGCGACCGAGGGCGCGGTGCTCTACAGCGACCACAAGAATCAATCGCTGCCGGGATTGGCGGCACGAATGCTGACACACAGCCCGTCGTTCAACAATTTCGACTTCGAGCAAGATCGATATGTCGGTTTGGAATATCACAACGTCGCCGAATGGGATGCGGGAACGGTGCGCTGGCTGGTTCTGGGATGCTTCGGCGTTTTCGGTTTGACGGCGATGTGGCTGTGCCGTAGTCGACGCTGCCAGCGTCGAGCGCACGCGGAAACGGCGCCGCGGACGTTGGCGCTTACCGGGGAGTTTGGCATTGTCCTCTTGGGAATGCTGTTCTTTTGCGAGCGCACATGGAAGCATCACGCTGTCACGCTGTGCGTTCCGTTCGCTGTTTTGGCGTATGCCCTTTCCATGGCATCGATTGGGAAAACGCGGTGGCGACTCGGCGCTCTTTTGGCGGCCGCGGTATTATGCATGCTGTCCACCAGCAGTGGCTTCTGGCTCGGAAATGACCGATTGGCCGATTTGGCCATGGTTTACGGCGCTTACGTGTGGACTTTTCTCCTTGTGCTTTTGGGTATTTCGCTCGTCTTGCGCAAAGAAGTCACGAACTGAAGGAAGCACGAAGTGGGTGTCCGTCGATAGGCGTTGGAGTCACGCATCACAACAGATACAATCTTAGTCGGCGAATGAGCTCTTGCCGGGTGAGTCGCGCAATTAGCGGAGTAACCCATGTCGGAAGTGAAAATCAAATCGGACAGATACGGCCAAGCAATCGCTCTGCTGCTTGAAATGGGCGGTGGTTTCCAGACACGGTTTGAGAGGACCTTGATTGTCAATGCAAAACAACGGCGCGTACTAGAAGAAGCGGGTGTGGTGGCTAATGGCACGGCATCGAAAACAAGGAAGAATCGTGGCACGAATGACCGTTGCCTCATTTGATCGTCGACTTGCGCTTGCGCTTCCTCAGCGGAACATCGAGGATGCGCGACCAGCATTCCCTCTCCTTGGCCCGCATTTCTTTGGGCAACTCTCGAATCGCGGCGCTTGGGCCCTCCACGAAATAGAAGTTGAAACAGCAGCCGCAGCCATGATTGTCCGAAATGAACGCCAACTCGTCAGACCACTTGGCGAACCAGGCGTCTACAATGGTCATCTCCTCAGTGCTGGGGCAATAGGCGATATGCGCTTTCGGCATCGTCTCTCACTTGGCTTGCTTCTTGTGTTTGTCCAAAAACTCGAAGATCTTCGGCAGATTCCGCATGGCCACAAATACATGATCGCCGCCGGCTTCTTCAACATACTCATAGGTCATGCCGAGCTGCTTCATCTGTTCTGCCCAGCGCCGCGCCCCTTCGACGGGCACGAGGTTGTCCTTGTCGCCCTGGACGAGGATTACGGGGATGTGCTTGATCTTTTCCAGCGCGTCGGGCTTGCGAAAAATCGCGGGCGCAATGGGCGCGAGGCCCGCCCAGATGTCCGGGTGCTTCAAAGCCAGGTGCCAGGTGCCGCCGCCGCCCATTGAATGCCCCATCAAATAGATGCGGTCCTCGTCAATCGTGTGCTCCTTCTTAACAAGCTCCAGCACGTTCATGACGTCCTTTTCGCTTAGCTCGCCGAGGTTTTCCGGCTTGCTCTTCGGCGAAGTCGGCCCCTTGACGCCGTACCAGCCGCTGGAATTGTAGCCCATGGGCGCGGCGACGATGTAGCCGTACTTCTCGGCCAGGTCAGTGAGGCCTTTGTAGCGCATGATCTGCTGCGGGTTGCTGCCCAAGCCGTGCAGCGCCAGCATGAGCGGCGTCTTTTTCCCATTCTCGTATTTGGAATGGACGAAGAGGGCATACTCCATGTCCTTGCGGGCTTCCTTGAACTCGTAAGTGCGCTTCTGGATACGCGAGGCGGTCGTCTCTTTCTTGCCCGCATCTTGGGAAAAAACCAGCCCGGTCAGGCCAACGAATGTCGCAAGCGTAAAGAAAGGTCGCATGGTCTCTCCTGCCAACTTGGTAGCCGAATTCGTGAGAATTCGGGAAGGACCGAACTCACACGAGTTTGGCTACGATTGAACCGAAGTACTACCCGGATTGCAAACAGGATGGCGGTTTATCATCGTTTTTTCATTAGTCCAATTTGTCGTCTTCGTGTATCCTTTCTATAAGCGGCTATAGCAAAACGATTTGTATCCTCAAGCGGCGGCACGGATTGTGCTGACTTATTTCTCGATGCACCGTTGGTTTTTCTTCTGCGCGGTGGTTTTGGTCGTAGGAGTGTATTCCACGGCCGCGTTCGTCGGGCGCGCTGCACAGGATCAAGCCAAGCCCACGCCAGCAGGCGAGTCTTCGAGCCTGCAGGGTAAGGCCAGCTTCGCCAAGGACATTCTCCCGTTCCTCACCAAGCACTGCTTCCACTGCCATGGCAACGGCAAAAAAAGCGGCGGCATCACGCTCGACAAATTC
>JAKEFD010000456.1 GCA_022616245.1 Gemmataceae bacterium | reverse complement strand
TATGTACTGCACCGTCGCGCCGGGCCCGACATTCAATGGAAATGGGGCGCCGGCTGGGGTATCGCGGTGGTGATTTTCGCCGCCGTCATGATCAAGATGCACTCACACGATCCGCGCCAATGGTATGCGAAAGGCTCGCCGGAAGGGGAACAATACTACGAGCCGTCCAAGGCCCGCACCGTGGACGGCAACTTCCTCTCCGAAAAGGCCTTGATGATGGACGAATACTGCTTGAAATGCCATCAGGACATTTACAACAGCCACATCCATTCGGTTCACAAGTTCAGCTCGTTCAACAACCCCGCGTATCTATTCAGCGTGAAGGAAACCCGGCAACGCGCCGGCGTCCGCGCCTCGCGCTGGTGCGCCGGCTGCCACGACCCGGTGCCGTTCTTCACCGGTCAGTTTGACGATCCCAATTACGACATGGTCAATCACCCGACCGCGCAGGCCGGCATCACCTGCACCGTGTGCCACAGCATCACGCACGTCAACAGCCGGGCGGGCAACGCGGATTACACCATTGAGGAACCGATCCACTATCCGTTCGCGTTCAGCGACAATCCGTTCCTCCAATACGTCAACAACCAATTGATCAAGGCCAAGCCCGAATTCCACAAGAAGACATTTTTGAAGCCATTCCACCGCAGCGAGGCGTTTTGCTCCACGTGTCACAAGGTCGGCTTGCCGCAGGAAGTCACGCATTACAAAGAGTTTCTTCGCGGTCAAAACCACAACGATTCGTACTGGCTCAGCGGAGTATCCGGCTATGGCGCGCGCAGCTTCTACTATCCAAAGGTTGCCAAGACGCGCTGCGCGGAGTGCCATATGCCGCTTGTCGAAAGCAACGACTTCGGCAGCCGCGACTTTGACGGCACGGGCAAGCGCAAAATTCACAATCACTTTTTCCCAGGCGCCAACACGGGACTGGCGGCGCTGCTAGGCTATCCCGGTCACGAGCAACGCATCAAGCAATTGACCGACTTCCTCACGGTCGGCACCGACGGCAAGTCGCCGCCCTTGCGCGTGGACATCTTCGGTTTGAAGTTCATCCACCTCGATCGGGCCCGCGCCGCGCCGTGGCTGGTCGGCACGGCGGCGTCGCCCTGGGGCGCGCTCGCGATTCCGCTGGCGCTCGAGCAAACGCGCGAGCGCGGCGTCGAAGCGCCGTTGATCGACTACAAACCGCTGCGGCCACACTTGCCCGCGGTTGCGCCCGGCGGCACCTATCAGGCTGAGGTCGTGGTCCGCACTGTCAACATGGGACACCACTTCACGCAGGGCACTGTCGATTCCAACGAGGTATGGGTCGATTTCCAGGCGAAAGCAGGCGGACGCGTCATCGCCCGGTCCGGCGGCATGAGCGAGGGCGAGGACAATGGCCAGGTTGATCCCTGGGCGCATTTCTTCAACGTCTTCCTGCTCGACCGTAACGGCAATCGCATCGACCGCCGCAATCCGCAAAACATCTTCACGCCGCTCTACGATCATCAGATCCCGCCCGGAGCGGCCGCGGTGTTGCACTATCGATTCCAAGTGCCGCGCGACCTCCAAACCGGCACGCCGATCGAGTTGTCGGTGCGGGTCCGTTATCGCAAGTTCGATTACACGTACATGCATATCGTCCACGAAGGCAAAAAAGTCCCGACTCTGCCGATCGTGGACATGTGCGCGGACAAGGTGACCCTGCCGGTTGCGGGAATCGCGGAAAAAGCTCCCGCCCAAGAGTCGCCCATCCAACCGGTCTGGCAGCGCTGGAACGATTACGGCATTGGCTGTTTTCTCGAAGGCGGCCCGGAAGGCAAGGCCGGCGGTGAACTGAAGCAGGCCGAGCTGTCCTTCGCGCGTTTGGTCGGCCCCGAGTTCGCGGAAGCCAAGGATGCTCACGGCCACGGCTGGCTCAACTCCGCGCGCGTGCATCTGGCCTACGGCGGCGTGGATCGACTGGAAAAAGCACGGCAGGCCTTGATCAAAGCCCGTGAAGTCGACCCGCCCGCGCCGTGGTGGACTGTCGCGTGGTTCAACGGCGTCGTCAATCTGCAAAACGCCAACTTTGACGAGGCGATTGTTCACTTTGAGAAAATCCTGGACCCCGCCAACCAGGACACAAGCCGAAACTTTGATTTCACCAAGGATTACGTGGTGATCAATGAGCTGGGCAAAGCGCTCTTCTTCCGTTCACAGCAAGAAAGCGAAACGAGTTCGCAGGAAGCGTTCTTACGCAAAGCCATTGAGCAGTTCGAGAAGACGCTTGTGTACGATTCGGACAATGTGGACGCGCACGAGTTCTTGAACAAGTGTTACAGCCGGTTAGTGCGCGAACAGCCTGCGGCAACCTCCAAGGCGGGCGAGGACTGGCGGCCGCTGTGCGCGTTAGCGGAAAAAGTTGCAGACTTACGCCTTTCGGCAGAGGATCAAATCGCCGCGGCACGTGCGCTGAGCAAGGGCCTTGTTGCCAAAAAAGGCGTCGATATGGGCGCATTGCTCTTGATTCGCGCAAAGGTGCATCAGGCGTCGATTGCCGGTTCGGACGAATGGCTGCGCTTGGCGGTCATGCCGGTACTGAGCGAAGTTGATCGGCGGCTTTTAGATGAGATTCCAAAGCTTGGCGAGCGCGTCTCCGCTGGGTCTTCGGAAAAAGATGTGACCGCCGTATGCGGCCAACTCATGGAATTATTGCGCGCATTGAGCACGCGGCCACGCTTGCCCGACGTACGGCACACATTCCTCGCCTCGACTGTCGTGCCGGCCGCTGCATTACCGGTCAACGTGAGCTTGGCGGGCTTGGCCGAGCGTGATTATCTGAGCGGCGGTTTGCCACCGACCCGGCTGTTGACGTTCATCAAGTTGCGCCAGGCGGTTCGCCCGCTCGTGGACCGACCGGACGAAGAGGCTAGTAATGCCGCGCGGGCCGTGGTGGCGCGGCTACACCTACTGTTGCACTCGATCTACAAGCCCGACGAAAACGCCCAGGACAAAGCCGTGCGCATCGCCCGCAGCCGCAACCCGGCGGCCGACCATTCCTCGCACTCCATCATCATCTATGACTTGAAATAAGGATATTGCCATGAAACGCTGGCTTCGTTTTGCCGTCATTGGCGCTACGTGGAGCGTCGCCCTGGTTCTGTTGACCGTAGCCGGCTGCAGCCGCAATCAAGGCACCGGACCGAAGGACGTCAAGATCGCGGGAGCGAATGAGCGGCAAGCGAATCTGGATGTCCCCAAGGTGCGCTTCACCGAGGTGACCGACAAGGCCGGCGTACATTTCACGCACGTCAATGGCGCGTTCGGCCGCAAGCTCTTGCCCGAAACCATGGGCGCCGGCGTCGCGTTTTTCGATTACGACAAGGACGGCAAACCCGATCTATTGCTTGTGAACTCCTGCTACTGGCCCGGCTTTGAGGAGAAAGGCAGACCCGCACCGACGATGGCCTTCTACCGAAATCTCGGCAAAGGCCAATTCGAAAACGTCACCGAGAAAACCGGTCTGGCGATCACCATGTACGGCCAGGGCGTGACGGTCGGCGACTACGACAACGACGGCTGGCCCGACTTGTTCGTCACCGGCGTGGGCGGGAATCGCCTTTTGCGCAACGTCGGCGACGCCAAGACCGACCGGCGATTCGTTGATATCACCAAAGACGCCGGCGATCTCACCGATGCGGACAGTTGGCCCGCGGCCCGCGGCGAGGCCTTTCTGGCACACGCCGACACAATTGCTTGGCCCAGCTCGGCTGCCTTCGTCGATTACGACAACGACGGCAAGCTCGACCTGTTCGTGTGCAACTATGTCACCTGGTCGCCGAAAATCGACCTGGACCAGAAATTCACGCTCACCGGCGCAGGTCAGGAGCGCGCCTACGGCCCGCCGCGCGCTTTTCAGGGCACACATTGCACGCTCTATCGCAATCTCGGCGACGGCAAATTCAAGAACGTGACCGCACCCGCCGGCATTCAAGTCGCCGGCGAACTCGGACAACCTATCGGCAAGGCGCTCGGCGTGGCCGTGTGCGACGTGGACAACGACGGCTGGCAGGACATCATCGTCGCCAACGACACCGTGCGCAATTTCTTCTTCCACAACCAGCAAGACGGGACCTTCAGAGAGCGCGGCCAGGAAGCCGGCATTGCCTACGCGGAAGGCAGCGCTCGCGGCGCGATGGGCATCGACTGGGGCGAATACCGGCCTGGCCGATTCGCCGTCGTTATCGGCAATTTTGCCAACGAGCCGAACACACTGCTCCGCCTCGATCATCCGCAAAAACTGCTTTTCTCCGATGTCGCTCTGATAGAGGGCCTGGCAGGGCCGAGCCGCATTGTGCTCAAGTTCGGCCTCTTCTTCTTCGACTTCGACCTCGACGGTCTCATGGACTTGCTCACCTGTAATGGCCACCTGGAGCCGCTCATCCACCATGTCCAGGCTGGCCAGTCGTTCAAGCAACCGGCGCAGCTCTTTTGGAACACCGGTGGCAAGCGTTCCTTTGAGCCGGTCACAAGCGCTCATTCCGGCAAGGATTTGTTTCAGCAAATCGTCGGGCGGGGCTGCGCGTATGCCGACATCGACGGCGACGGCGACCTCGACGTGGTTCTGACCGAGAACGGCGGCGCGGCCCGGCTACTCGTGAACGAAGGCGGCACCGGCAATCACTGGATTCGCCTGGCCCTCGAAGGGGACGGCGTTCGCTCCAACAAGAGCGCCATCGGCGCCCGCGTCATCGTCAGCGCCGGCGGCAAAACGTATCACCGCCAGGTCACGAGCGCACGCGGCTATTTGAGTCAATGCGAATTTCCCGTCACGGTCGGTCTTGGCAAAACGGCCAAGGTGGACCGGGTCGAAGTAATCTGGCCTGGAAGCAATGCCGGCAGCACGGTTTTGACCGATTTGGCGGTGGACCGGGAGCACCAAATTATTCAAGAAAAGAAGTAAGCCACTTTGCAATACCGCAACAGCGACCAGCAGTTTCTCCTTGACAAAGCGCCGTCTTCTCGTAGACTCCTACCCAGTTGTCTATCGGGTCACTCCCCATGACACATCGATACTTTTTTGAGACCGCAGTTCAAAGCGTCGCGGTTTGCCGTGTACCCCCTTCTCATCCTTCCACACCTGGGTTTTGCTGACTTTAGTCTTTTTGCAACGGCGTGCCCGGTCTCAGTTTCTTTCCGCGGCGATTCCCTTTCTGCCTAATGCCGATTGACGAATTCGCACTGCGCTCTTGCAACGCTGCAAGCACACCCAGATAGACCCCTCAACGGCAAACGAGGGTTCGGCGATGCCTCAACGACCGGAAGGACAAGCGGAAAGTCACGAAGACACGCCACTCCGGATCGATCCCGACAAACAGGCCGTGTTCTGGCTCGGCCGAAAATTGCAACTAACCAAAGCGGAATTCCGCCTGTTGCACAGTTTTTTGCGGGCTCCGACAAAGGTCTTGACGCGAAGTCAACTCGCTGAGGCAATCACGGAGGGACAGGCAATCGTGCAAGAACGAACCGTGGACGTTCATGTCTGGTCGCTGCGAAGCAAGTTCGGATCGAAAGACGTTATCCAAACCATTCGCGGAGTTGGGTATCGAGCAAACTTTTTCTAGGCAATTCCTGTTGCAGTTTTTTCTGAAAGGAGCATTCGGATGAAAGGTTTTCATGTTCCGATTCGATTGGGCGTTGTAGCGCTCGTTGCCATTTCAATCTGGACGTGCCCCGGGGAATTTGTCCGGACGTTGGCGGGAGGCAAAGCCAAAGCAGGCAGCAAAGTTTTTCGAGTGCGTCACGAACTCACGGTGAATCTCCCCAAAGACGCCAAAAAAACGCAAATCTGGTTTACCATTCCTCAAACCTGCCCGGAACAAAAAGCCACGAATTTCCAATGGAAAGGGCCTGGGACCTGGAAGAAAGTCAAGGATTCGCAAAACAATGAGTATGCCTATGTCGAGATCAATGGCCCGGAGAGGGGTACCGTTCACGTCCAGACTACGTTTGATGTGATGCGCTCGGAAATGGTGCGCGATGTCCGCGCTGCCAAGTCGCGGCCGTTCACCCAGACCGAGCTGCGCGATTTGGCGGTCCATCTCCAGCCCAACAAGCACGTCGTGATCGATGAACGGATTCGCAAGTTGGCCACGGAAATTGTCGGCGGCGAAAAAAATCCGGTAATAGCAGCCCGCAAAATCTATGACTGGGTTCTGGACAATGTCGAGTACTGGGTCAAAGAACCGAAAAAACTCAAGGCTTCCGCGGAAGGCAGCACGACTTACTGCTTGAACACCCGCACCGGCAATTGCACCGACTTCCATTCCTTGTTTGCGTCACTGGCCCGTGCTGCCGACATTCCGACCCAGATCATTTACGGCTCGTTGTTCAAACCCGAGTTGGACGGCAAGGACATCGACCAGAGCTACCATTGCTGGATCGAGTTTTACGCGCCCAATATCGGCTGGATTCCGTTGGACGTCGCCATTGCGGACATCTTTGCCGGCAAGATCGCGCTCAGTGACGAAAACCGAACCCTGGTCAGCCGTACGACTGCCACCGGATACGAGGGTCCCGATCCCAAGTTGGTCGATTATTACTTTGGCAATCTGGATGCCCGGCGCGTGACTTTTTCCCGTGGACGGGATTTGCTGCTGCAGCCTGCGCCGGCAGGCGGGGCCGTGAACGCCATGTCGCGGGCCTACATTGAAGTGGACGGCAAAGAGTTGCCAGCCTCCCAGTGGGTGCGAAAGCTCACCTTCCAAGAAATCAAAAACTGAGATGGATTGCCATGATTGCCATGCCTCGGCTTCTATCCTCCAAAAGGAAGTGAGCCGAGGCGCTGGCTCCATCACGACGGCCTGATGTGGTGGTTGTTGACTGGCTTTCAGAAACTCAGCATCATCCAGAACTTGATGCGCTCGGCTGTGCCCTCTTCCAGACCCAAGTAGCCGGTGCGCCAGAATTCAAAATCCAAACCCAGTGTCAATCCGCCGCCCACCGGAAATCGGTTCCCGGCGTAATAGGTGATGTTGTAGACGCGGGGCAAGGCCGTGCCGCGCACGTCGCGATTGACCGGATCATCTATCGTAGCTCCCAAGGCCAGCTGGTACCACTCGAACGGTTTGATGAGGAATTCGCTCCAGCCGCCGCTGGACCTAATCTCCTGGCCGAGAAAGGTATTGACGCCTTGAGCGATGCCGCCGCGGTAGTCGTCCAAGTTCCTGCCATACCAAGCCTCGCCGCGCAATTCAAGCCAGTCGCAAAGAGGAAACTGCCAGTCGGCGCCGACCACATAACTCGTGAAATGGCTGCGCTTCGACAAACCAATGGGAACGTTGGTAGCGTCCGCCGACCACAGCCCCCAGACGCCGATTTCGTTACTGCCTTTGTGCGCCAAATGCGAAGGGTTCTTGATTGCCATGCGTCCCTGGAAACCGGGAACGCCTGTGTCTTCGCCGTCAAAGAATCCGTCGTTGCCGAAATCCGTCCGGCCGACCGAGTCAGTGGCTAAAGCGCCGACGGTCATGATGAAATGCCGATCGTGGCCCAGATCAAGATCCCAATTCAAGCGCAACTGTGGTCGGCGATCGCCGAGGTTGCCCGCGTTCCACATGAGCACATCGTCGTTGATGGTGGGATAAAGGGGAGAAATAATATCCCAGTTCTGCCCCAGCATGACGGAGAAACCGCCCCAGGTCGCTTTGGCGTAGCCAAGTCGAATACGCGGCATGGCGCGCGAGGCTATGACATTGTCCAATGTGTTGTAGAAATCCATCTCCACACGGGCTTCCAGCTCGGCGTCGCATAACCATTTGGCTTTTTCACCGGTGTAGACTACACCCAAGCGGCTGAGGCGGGCATTCATGGTGAAGGTGCTGTCATCTTCGTGGAGGGGGACGGTTCCAGGGACCGTGGCAAGAAAATTGGCGTTCAGTGGTCCAGTCTTGAATCTGGCGTCCTCGGACAGTGCGAAGAACGGAGTCTCCAGACTTGGCGAAAACTTGCTGGTTCCCCAATACGCGTCACCACGGCCAAATCCATAGATTTGCAGTTTTCCCTTGCCCTTGACGTTGACCGTCAACATCTTGGCGATTTCGTCGCGCAAAGTGGGTGAGGTCTTCCCTTCCTTCTGCTCTTCTGCCACGTCGCCGTCCTCAATTAGACGCCATTGACCGTCCGCACCTTTGAACAGACGATTCTCGTCAATCACGGGAATTGAAGATTGCGGTGGCGTGGTCAACCTAAGCGCTGGCGCGAGAAACTCGGCAACAGGATTATCCTGGGCCGGACTTCGGCTGCAATTGAATGCGACAAGAGTAAAGGCCAGGACAAAACGCAAAACATCACGCGGCATAACCCCACCTTTTCTTGTTTCATCGCCGGATAAACCGGTATGATCGCTTTAGTTGGAATATCCAGAAAAGTCGGAATCTATGAGCCGGAAGAATATTAAGTTCGCAAAGAATTAGCAAAGATTTGGTTCGTCACCTGCTCCACGCATTGCAATGCGCAGTCCTCGCAGGTGATGCAAAATGAAATGATTTGCCCCAGATTGCTTGCGCATGGCTGCCGAAGGTCGGTTCCGAAGAAGGTCGTCAAGCGCGCCTTCCAAGAGTTGCTGGATTTCAGACAGCAACGCGGTTGTTCTAACTTCGTACACCGATATGTTTCATTTTTGAACAAGAAGACCGGCTGCTAAGTTTGACGCAATAGCTTGGCGTTTTGCGCCTGAACTAACTCGCGGAACTCCGCTGACAAACGGTTCACCACGGCTTCGCTGGCAGGTTCGTCATCGAGTGCTTGCTCGGCCCAACGCAACACGACGCAAGCGAGAGTTTCTTGCAACGTATCTCTTGGGTATTGTCGTATCAGGCCAAGCAAGAGGTTGCGGTGCATAGTCAAGCTGGAATACTGAATCCGGCCCACGACTTCCGCAAGTGTCGCTTGCCCCGTGATGAGCTCTTCGACCCAGAATTCCATCTCTGCTGCGAGGCGTCGTGTTTGATTGAACCTGTGCCGCGCCGCCTCATTAGTAGCCGCCAAATACTCGTCGATTTCCTCGAATACTTGGGCTTCCGTTTTAGCTGTTCCGCCCAGCACTGCGCTATAGCAAACCACCACCGCCAAGACCGCGCAAGCGAAAACTTGCATCCGCGCGGCGACGCGCGGGCGTCTTCGCGAGATAACGAACGTCAAGGCGATGACGACAAGCACCATACTGGACTTGAAGGCGGCAAGTCCCAACCAGCCGAATTCGCCGAGCCACCACTGGGCAATCGGATTCGCTTCAAATACCACACGTCCCGAATGCTCCAACAGCCACCAGGTCAGTGTCAGGTCCAACAGACTCAGGAGCGCAAATATCAAAAGGAGTGGATGTTTCTTGAACAGTCCATGCATGGCCGGCAGACCCTCCGGATTCCGTCGTACATTAAAACTGGAGGAGCAAACGGCATACCAATCGAAACGAGTGGATGCGTGGATAAGATGGGATGGACTGGGATCTTTCTCAATCGCGGTGATTATCGCGTTCGGTTGACAATGATAACAGGAGGGGGGGTGTGGGTGTGTCGCGCGACCAATCCCAAATCTTCCTTGCCCTGAAACAAGTTACGGCAACGGAAAGGTTGCGCGTGTCTGTTAGGAATCTGGTCGCTCGGTCTGGCAGACCGAGCGCCGCAGTGGTGCGGGGCAGGTGAGTGGCTTTGCTTTGATTCTTTCGGCGTACAGTCTCTCAGAAAATCTCGCGAATCACCTTGCCCTGATTGATCCTGTGCCGCCGCCCAAGGGCGTCTTGAATCTCGGCATCCGGATCGACGCCTAATGCTTCGTAGACAGTTGCGCCCACGTCATACGGCGTAAATGGATCGGACATGGGATAAGCGGAGATGCGGTCCGAGCGGCCGATGACTTGTCCGCCGCGCACTCCAGCCCCAGCGAACAGGCCCGAATAGACCGCTGCCCAGTGATCACGCCCAGGCAAAGTCTCGCCAGGAAGGTTCGAAACTCGCGGCGTGCGGCCGAATTCCCCCATCACCACAACGAGCGTGTCGTCGAGCAGCCCTTCCGCGGACAAATCATCCACAAGCGCGGCCAAGCCCTGGTCGAGCCAAGGCAACAAGCGATTCCTGAGCCGGCCCCAGTTGTCCACATGTGTGTCCCAGCTTTGGACAATGCCCATGTTCGCTTGAATCACCGGAACTCCGGCTTGCACAAGGCGGCGCGCTAAGAGCAGCGACTGTCCCAACATCGTCCGCCCGTATCGGTCTCGAATGCGGTCCGGTTCGCGTTCCAGGCGAAACGCTTGGGCCACTCTCCCAGACGAAAGCATTTCAAAGGCGAGTTGTTGCTGTTGGCGGAAGGGATGGCTCGTCGCCGCAAAGTTATCGAGTAGCCGTTGACGCTGGACCATACGTTCCGGACTGGAGTCGGCAGGAAGGCTGAAAGATTCCATACGAAAGGTCGGCGCGTTCGGATTCTGTGTGACCAGAAGGGGATCGTGAGCGGCGCCGAGAAAGCCCGCGTGCTGCCCAGGCCAGGTGAGTGGGCCTTCGATGAGAGCGTGCGGAAGTGTGACGCCGTTTGGGACGCCGTCGTGACGGGGCCGCACTCTATCCAAGCCAGCGGCGTAACAGGGCCAATCGCGGCGCGACAGAACATTGTCCAGGTCGGTGATGCGTTGGTTCGGCATCGGCGCGCCGGTGAGCAGTCGATGGATGCCGGGCAAATGCCCATTTTCGCCATGCGAGAAGGAACGCACCAGCGCCCAATGATGCATGCGCTCGGCCAATCGTGGCAAATGCTCACAGATTTGGATGCCCGCCACGTTCGTCGCGATCGGCCGAAACTCACCGCGGATTTCAGCGGGTGCTTCGGGCTTCATGTCCAGCGTGTCGAGCTGGCTCGCTCCGCCAGAAAGCAGCACCAGAACGACGGACCGAGCCCGTCTCCTGTCCGCTTGCGCCGGCGCTGAAGCGGCGCGCCCGGCAAACACCTTGGGCAACGTAATGCCAAGTAGAGTGCAAGCGCCGGCTTGCAGCCATTCACGACGATGCAGGATCGGATGGTTCAGCATGATTCAATGGGCGACGACGAGGAGGGAACTAGGCGGGATGGAATGCTCCACATGAATAATGTACCACGTTTTCGATGGTCGAACAATGAAAAGATGGCGTGCAGCCATGCCTTGAGCTACCCTGAACAACCCGAGCGGACGACGATCGCGGCTGGACTGGGGAGATTGCCTGGCCGTGGAGGAACTTGAAGGAGCTAACGTCCTCGCCAGGCTGAATGCGACCGCGATTGTCCGAAGTCATCGACGGGGAAGCAAACGAAAGCAGTGAGTTGCATTGCCGACTTCGGTGCGATACCTTTGGACCATGTTCGACTGGCTTTCGTGATTCTCGAACCCAAGGTTGAAACGAAGGACGAAAGCGTACTGGATCCGGCTTCCGATCAGTATGCGAAGTTTGCGACACTGGAACGGACGGGCGGCAGCTTTATCCTTGAGGCCGCGTATTGAGGAGCAGAAAACCCGGGCGTCTGGCCATGGTCGGCTTGCTGCATCGTGGCGTCCAGAATCTACGCGGGCTGCTCCGGGAAACGGAGAGTGAACTGTGTCCGAGGCTTCCGCGTGCGACCGGGAAGGACGCTTCAACGACATCGTGGCGGCGCATCTGGAGGCTGTCGAGGCCGGTCAACCTGAAGACTGGCGGCAACTTCAGGAGCGCTATCCCCATTTCGCCACGGAAATCGCCAATTTCTTCACGCAGCAAGAGACCCTGTCGAACAAAATGGCGCCCTTGCGGACGCTGGTAGAACAGGTGACGCCCGCGCCGGGCACGCGCCTGGGGTCGTTGCCGCACAGTCTGGACGTGGGCGATTACCGGCTGGTGCGCGAGATCGGCCTGGGCGGCATGGGCATTGTCTATGAGGCGGAGCAGAAATCGCTCGGCCGGCGCGTGGCCCTCAAGGTATTGCCGTGGACCGCGACACTCGACCGGCAGCAACTGCCGCGCTTTCGCCGTGAGGCCCAGGCGGCCGCGGGCCTGCACCACACCCACATCGTGCCGATCTTCGAAGTCGGTTGTGCCGACAACGTTCACTACTATGCGATGCAGCTCATCGACGGCCCCTCGCTGGCGGTGCTGCTCGATCAGCGCCGCCGCCTGTCTGGTCTGTCCCCAGGCGACTCCGATACGACCTGCAGCTTCGCGGCAACGCCGCTGCCAATAGAGGAACACGAATCGCCGAACGTCGCAGCCGTACATGCCAACCCCCATCCCGCCCACGAGCGCGGCGAGTCCGCTCCTCCTCAGGCGTCGTCCTTGTCCACGCTGGAAGCGACGGCGTACTTCCGCCAGGTTGCCACGCTCGGCGTGCAGGCTGCCGAGGCCCTGGACTACGCCCACGAGCGCGGCGTGATTCACCGCGACATCAAGCCCGCCAATCTTCTCTTGGACGGGCGCGGCAACCTGTGGATCACGGATTTCGGTCTGGCCAAGGCAGGCGCGGGCGAGCTGACGCGCACCGGCGACGTCGTCGGCACGTTGCGCTACCTCGCGCCCGAGCGCTTTCGCGGCCAATCCAGTCCGGCGAGCGACATCTACAGCCTCGGCCTCACTCTGTACGAGCTGCTGACGCTACGGCCGGCGTTCACGGAAACCGATCAAGATCGCTTGGTCCCGCAGGTGCTCGAGGCCGAGCCGCCCAGGCCACGCCATCTCGACCCGCGCCTGCCACGCGACCTCGAGACGATCATCCTTAAGGCGATGGCCAAGGAGCCGGGCGGGCGCTATGGGACGGCCCTCGACATGGCCGCCGACCTGCGCCGCTGGCTCGGCGGCGAGCCGATCCAGGCGCGGCCCGTCGGTCAAGCGGAGCGCCTGTGGCGCTGGTGCCGGCGCCGCCCCGCCCTGGCGATGCTCACGGCAGCACTCGTCGCCGTGTTCCTTGCCGGCTTTGCGGGCGTGCTGTGGCAGTGGCTACGGGCGGAAGCAAATTACCGGGATGCCGATCAGCTACGGGCGCTCGCTGAAGAGAACCTCCTGCGCGCCCTGGAAACCGTTGATCAGTTCTGCACCAAGGTCAGCCAGGATGTGCTCTTGAACGAGCCGGGCATGCAGCCGCTCCGCAAGCAGCTTCTGGAGACAGCACGCGATTACTATCAGAAGTTCGTCCAGGAGCGCGGCGATAATCCACGGTTGCGCAAGGAGCTGGGCAAGGCGTATCTGCAACTTGGCCGGCTCGTCGCCGATATCGGCTCTGCCGAGGAGGCGCTCGACCTCACGCGCCGCGCGGCCGACGTGTTCGACGGGCTGGCGCTAGAGCAGCCTGGGCCGGAACAGGCGCACGACCGCGCTACCGCTCATCACGCGGTCGCAATCCAATGCCAGGCTCTGCTGCGGTTCCCCGAGGCCAGGACTGCACTGGAAATTGCCTTGGGCATTGAGGAGGACCTTTCCGCGCGTTTTCCGCAAGAGGTCGCCTACCACAGTCGCTTGGCCCTCATCCTCGAAACCGCCGGACTTCTCGACAGCAATCAGCACGACTTCGAACCGGCTGAAAAGGCTTACACGAGAGCGCTGCGCATTTGGGAGCACCTCGCCGGCCTTCGCCCGGGCGCGCCCGAGTACGATCGCGGCCGGGCCACGATTCACGCCCGTCTAGCCGAGGTCTACCGCACGATGGGGCGCAGCAAGCTTGAGGAGGATGCGCTGCAACAGGCCCTCGAGTTGCGCACGCTGCTTGCGGCCGCCAAGCCGGGGTCGGCCGAATTCCTCGCTGATCTGGCCAGGAGCTACGACCTCTTGGGCACTTTCTACTGGAAGAACAGGCACGTTTCCGACGGCGAGGCCGCCCTGAAGCAGGCCATCACGATGTGGAGTCAACTCGCGGCTAACAATCCGCCGGTCACACGCTACCAACGAAACCTGGCGTCATCGCACACGATACTCGGTGAGCTGTTTCGGCTTGCGGGCCAGCCGACCGAAGCGGAGGCGGCTCACGACAAGGCCTTCGAAATCCGCCAACGCCTGGCGCGCGAACATGCAAAGCACACGGACTTTCAGGCCGATCTTGCCGGCAGCTACCACAATCTCGCTATCCTGTATCGCGAGTCGCGCCGCCTGGAAAAGGAGGAAGAGACGCATAAGAAGTTCATGACCATCCGCAAGGAACTGGCCGAGAAATATCCGTTCGTCCCCTCCTATCAGGAGGACCTCGCCAAAGTTCATAACAGCATGGGCTTGCTGCACCGCGTCAACAGCCAGTTTGATCCGGCGCTGGTCGAGCTTCAGCTCGCCATCGACATCTGGGACCGTCTGGCCAAAAAGCATCCCCGCCGTGATCGACTACCCAACCAGCGGGCCAGGAGCGAGTACAACGCCGCCCTTATTTATCACGAAAGGGATCAGTTCGCCGCGGCCGAGAACGCCTTCCGTGCTGCCATAACGACTTGGGAGGGAATCCTCGCGCAGCAACTCCGCGCCGTCGCATTCTTGTCGGAGGGACTGCCGTTCATTGGATCCATGGATGGCACCATCAACTATTGACACGATGATGACGACTGACCAGTAGAGAAAGCGGCCGGTGAGGCCCTTGCGGTCAAGCGGAGTCCTCACCGGCCCGGCCAAGTCCTGGCGCTAGGTCTGCGCGCCGGTCAAGGTCCCATCACCGATCGTCGCGAACGACACGAAGGTCCTTTCGCTGATGTCGCGCTGACTGGTTTTCTGGGACGAGGTGGGCAGCACCGCAGTCGTCACTTCGGACGGCGGCAAAACACGTTTCTTTCGCTCGATTGTGGAATAATCGCGAACCAATTGCATCTCTACTTCGTCTCCCATGTGCACGACAACGGTGGGATATCGATGGGCCGCCGAATGAGGCAGCAATGAAAAGCTTGAGATCACTTTTGAAACCAGTACGGAAGCCCAATTGCGGCGCCGGGCAACCGGCATCGCTAAGTGTGTATCCATTGCGCATGTGACGTCCGCATCCTCCTTGCAGGCGCCTATTCAAGGCCGGACGTCGCGAGATGTCCGGCCTTCTTGTTTGGGCTGGTAGCCGAGACAGCTTAGCGGCGGTCTGAAGAGCCGCAGACGAGAATTCGAGCGTCTCCCGGCCCACTGACACGGCCCGTTCGTCGATCGGTCAGGATCCGACTTGCACCCGTGATGTAACGGCAGCCTCCCTGCTCGCCATGCAGGATGTGCGGGTTCGACTCCCGCTGGGTGCTCTGACTCAGGACGTAGGAAAGCTCGGCAATCCGCCGGTTTCGGGAACCGGAAAGCGTGGGTTCAAATCCCACCGTCCTGACTTCTTGCGGCGTGGCCCAATGGTAAGGCGGCTCCCAGTTAAGGAGACGATGGCAGGTTCGATTCCTGCCGCCGCAGCTTGAACGGAAGGGCAAGCCAACTGGCGATGGCAGCAGTCTTGAAAACAGCCGAGCGACGAGCCTTGAGGGTTCAACTCCCTCTCCTTCCGCATGTGCCCTTGGCCGAGCGGCAAAGGTGCTGGTCTTCCAAACCAGACAGGTGGGTTCGATTCCCATACGGGCTAGATGGCCAAGTGGTGGAACTGGCAGACACGCGACGCTCAGAACGTCGAGCCGTAACAGGCGTGGGAGTTCGACTCCCCTTGGTCACTGCGGAGTGGACTGGAGTCTGGTTTCCAGCACGGTCTCATAAGCCGTACGACGCCGGTTCAAATCCGGCCTCCGCAACTTCAGGAATCAGGTGGCAGGAGTCAGGGGTCAGGTTAATCGACTGGAGTTTCCTGACTCCTGCCTCGTGATCCCTGACTCCTGACTTGGTCCCGTGGTCCAGCGGCGAAGACTCCTGGCCCACATCCAGGCAACGATGGTTCGAGTCCATCCGGGATCACTATCGGGCTGCTGGTCCAACAGGACGACGCCGGCTCCGCACGCCGGAAATGAGGGTGCGATTCCCTCGCGGTCCACTTGAAGGGCTCATGGTCCAACGGGACGACACCAGTTCGGCAGACTGGAAATCCGGGTTCGATTCCCGGTGGGTCCACTGATGGAAGGTAGCCGGATACGGCTTGCCGGGCCGCTCTGCTAATGCGGTTCTCCCAACGGAGATGAGGGTTCGACTCCCTTGCCTTCCGCTCGACGCCCTGATGGTGAAATGGACCATCATACCTCGCTTCGAGCGAGGCGTTCCGGGTTCGAATCCTGGCCGGGGTATATCAGTCCCGTCGTTCAGCGGGCAGGACGTTCCCGTGACATGGGCAAGATCGCTGGTTCGAAACCAGCCGGGATAATTTCATCCTCGGAGTGTGGCGGATCGCACACGACCCTGCGAAGGTCGGGGATCAGGTTCGACTCCTGACGAGGATGCTTGACGCTGGAGCCAAATGGCCAGGCGGCCGGCTGCAACCCGGCAGAAGTGGGTTCGATTCCCACCGGCGTCTCTGGCGGCCAACTGCCGGTTCGGACTACATCCAAACCGTGATGTCTGAACCATTTTCTTCGTTGGCTGTCTCTTATCCAACTGCGGTTTGGGAGTCCATGCGTCTGACCGGTCGGGGATTCACCGGGTTCGAGCCCCGGCAGAAAAGCTCTCGAACAAACTTCGTTGGGTCCTTTGAGACTGGCCACGGCGACTGCCGGTTGGCATACATCGGTTGTCGGTTCGAATCCGATCATCCACCCTGCAACTGAATGGTGGATGTAGCTCAACTGGATAGAGCAATGTTCTGACCACCTCTTCGTCGCCCGGCCAACGATACAAGACCGACTGCCGGTTTGGAGTACATGCTTCATACGCCGGAG
Source organism: Gemmataceae bacterium (assembly GCA_022616245.1). Classification (GTDB taxonomy): domain Bacteria; phylum Planctomycetota; class Planctomycetia; order Gemmatales; family Gemmataceae; genus JAKEFD01. Next base: position 1,975 of record JAKEFD010000456.1, on the reverse strand, counting down.
GTCGTGGGTTCGAATCCCACCAGCGCAAGTCGCCAAGCGTCGCGCTGTAGCTCAGTGGCAGAGCGCCGTAAGGCTCTGACCAAAACTTCGTCGGTCTTTGAACAACGCCCGACTGCCGGCGCGGAGTACATCGGTAACCAGCGAGTTCGAATCTCGCCCGGCTCTGGTTTTCCAGAGCCGAGAACTCTGCCCAAACTCTCGTCGGGTGTATTTGATTATGGTCCGACTGCCGGTTCGGAGTACATGGATCCGGAGGTTGTGGGTGCAAATCCCACCAGCATCGCAAGGTGCTGTGGCGGAATTAGCAGACGCACCGGAATATCTCTGACCACAACTTCGTCGGATCTTTTTTGCTGAATGGAGGCCAAAAATGGCCAACAAGGGTCTGTTTGCGAGTTTGAAGAGCCTGCTGCCGCGCGCGGATGCGCGCAACGAAGAAGGCGCCGTCGCATACCAGCTGCCGATCAAGCACGCGCTGGCGCAACTGGCGGCGACCGGCTGCTTCAACGGCACCTTCTACGCGCAGGCCGACGACCAGTTGGCCACGCTCCTGAACCTCGTGAACCAGGTTGACGACAACGTCTTCCTGGCCAAGCTGGCGGTCTACAGCCGCGAGCGCGCGTTCATGAAGGACATGCCGGCTGCACTGTTGCTCGTGTTGTCGATGCGCGATCGCGATCTGTTCCGAAAAGTCTTCGGCCGCGTCGTGGACAATGGCCGAGTGCTGCGCACCTTGTTCCAGATGGTCCGTTCGGGCCAGTTTGGCCGCAAGAGCCTGTCGTACGCGCTGCAGCGCGCGTTTCAGCGCTGGCTGAATGAGGCCAGTGTCAACCGCCTGCTGGCCGCATCGATCGGCAACGATCCGAGCCTGCGCGATATTCTGCGACTGGCCCGGCCGACGCCGAGTGACAACGTTCGCCGGGCGTTGTTCGGTCAGTTGACCGGCAAGTCCATCGACAAGTGGGCGCCGGCGACGTTCGACGATTTGCCGGAAGCCGTTCGCGATCTGATCGCATACCGACAGGCGCAAACGGAGGTGATGCAGATCGCGATTCTGAATCGCTCGCAATTCCGCTGGGACCTTCTGGCAGATACCGCGCGCGGTTCGGAGACGTGGAAGGCGATCGCGCGCCAGATGGGGCCGCAGGCGCTGCGTATGAACCTGAACACGCTGCTGCGCCACGACGTGCTGAGCGATCGTGGCATGGTTGACTTCGTCGCGGCCAGGATTGCCGACGCCGAGGAAATCCGCAGCTCGCGTCAGTTCCCATACCAGTACCTGACGGCGTACCTGAACGCCGACGACGGCTTGCCGCAGACGATCAAGGCTGCGCTGTGCGAGGCAGCGGAGATTGCCTGTGGCAACGTGCCGGAGTTGCCGGCCCCGGTGGTCATCGGTCTCGACGTGTCGGGTTCGATGCAGTCGGCGGTCACGGGTCACCGCGGCCGCGGCGCCACGAGCAAGATTCGCTGCGTGGACGTGGCGGCGTTGTTCGCAGCGGCCATCCTGCGCCGCAATCCGGACAGCGTCGTCATTCCGTTCGACGACAAACCGTACCGCGCCCAGGTTGATCCACAGGATTCGATCCTGAGCTTGTCGGCTCGCCTGGCCAAGTACGGCGGCGGCGGCACGAACTGCTCGTTGCCGCTCACGGAGGCGACCGGCACTTTCGGCAACCGCCGATTTGCCGGCTGCGTCCTCGTGAGCGACATGGAAAGCTGGATCGGGGCCGGCCGCCACGGCTCGACGGCGACGATGACGGCCTGGCAGAACTTCGTGAAGCACCAGGTCCGACTCCATGGAAGCGACGCCGGCCCGAAGCTGGTGTGCATCGACCTGCAGCCGTACACGACGACGCAGGCGCCGGACCGTTCGGACATCCTGAACGTCGGCGGCTTCAGCGACGCCGTTTTTACTGTGGTTGCCTCGTTCCTCAGCGAAGACGCGGGACGCTTCGTCGCCGAGGTGGAGGCG
>JAKEFD010000455.1 GCA_022616245.1 Gemmataceae bacterium | reverse complement strand
TTCGTTGCGCGGAGGGGGGTGTGGGCGCGCGCGCGCAACGGATCCCATAAATTGTTTATTCTGCATCAGTTACGCGGACAGATTCGTTGCGCAAAAGAATCGCGCACAATGCATCCAAGGAAAGTACCTTCCAGCGAATGCCTTTGAAACCGAAACTGTTCTAACCAAAAAACTCTAGGCGTTCATTCCATGACTTCGGACAAGCGATTCTTCTCCGAGCGATTTCCCCGCTCGTCGACGTACCATCCCGACTGGATCCTTGCCGGCGTCAGCGGCGGGGCCAATCCGCTGTGGTTGACTGAATGGCTGGCCGAGGCGCTGGACTTGAAGCCCGGCATGCGCGTGCTGGACCTCGGCTGCGGACGGGCCATGTCATCCATCTTCCTTCGCCGCGAATTCGGCGTAGAGGTTTGGGCCACCGACCTGTGGATCAGCGCCTCGGAAAACATCCAGCGCATCCGCGACGCCGGCGTCCTGGACGGCGTGTTTCCGATTCATGCGGACGCTCGCTCGCTGCCGTTCGCGGCGGAGTTCTTCGACGCCATCGTGTCCATCGATTCCTTCATGTACTACGGAACAGATGACCTCTACTTGAATTATCTCACTCGCTTTGTGAAGCCGGGCGGACCGGTGGCGATCGCCCTGGCTGGGTTCGTGCAAGAGATCGAAAGCCCGGTTCCTGAGCATCTGCGCGAATGGTGGACAAACGACATGGCGTGGTGCCTGCATTCGGCGGCCTGGTGGCGTCGGCACTGGGAAAAAACAGGCATCCTGGACATTGAGGTGGCCGACACCATGCCGGATGGCTGGCAACGGTGGCTGGACTGGCACCGGTTGATAGCCCCAGACAATGCAACGGAAATCAAGGCGCTTGAGGCTGATCGTGGCGCCTACTTCGGATATGTTCGCGTCGTGGCTCGCCGGAAACTGGGTGTGACGCTGGCAGAGCAGATTGTGTCCGTGCCCGAGCAATACACAAAACAGCCTTTGCTACGGACCTAGAGCGCGTTTCACACTGGTGTAGCGGAACTCGCCAGAGTTCCGGCAATATTGCTCTAGCGGAACCCGCCGGAATTCTGGCGAATTCCACTACAGTATGTTGTCTAGGATGCCGCAAGCTCCAACGCCGGCAACTTTTGTGATGACTTCGCGTACCCGTTGCGGCTCGGGGCGTGCGCGGCATGCTCCACTGCGCCGTGCCGTTCCTGTTGCGATTTGAGATAGGCATAGGGATCGTGATATAGGGCTCCTTCGGGCAACCAGTCCCACAATGGGCCCAAGTCTTTACGAACGAGGTCGATGTAAAACTGCGGCAGCACCGTGCTTTCCTGTTCGAAGTACGGACGAAACGCGGGATCGGCGTCCAGGCGACGGCGGATTTCACTGTAATAGCGGAGCCGGCCCCAGCCTTCCGTTGAAACGGCGCGCACCACGTTCATCCATTTGGGAATGACTCCCGCCGTGCCCCCCAGACGCCGCCAGATGCCGCGCCACGAAAACGTGTAGCCGACCAGGTCGATCACGTGATCATAAAACTTCGTCCACTCGTAATTCTTTGGTTTGACGTTCATCGCCTGATTGTTGTTCAGGAAATAGAACGGGAACGGCAGCACACGGCCCGCGCGCTGATACTCGAGATTTAAGGGCGCTGCCTGGCCAAACGCCGTGAGCAGCGAATAGCCGGGGAAAGCGCCGGGAGTCAAATCGAGAAAGCGCTTGGTCAATTCGAACGGCTCCGGGCCTTCATCGGCGTCGATGCCCAGGACGAAGTTGGTCTGCACGTACGGGATGTAGCGCAGCAGCATGTTCACGTGCTCGGAGACCTGGCGCACCTTCTCCATTCCCTGCCGAACGCCGGTCTTGGACTTGTTGCCCATGTCGTACCACGATTCCACGCCGGGCAACAGTCCCTGAAAGCCGTTGCGCTTGAGCCGTTGCAGGTGCGGCTCAGACAACAGCGACAGACTGCTTTCGGCGATGTGGCGGATGCGCGCCTTGGGATCGGCCTCCTCGATCGCCGCCATGATGCCATCGAAGCGAACGCCGAAGTTGGGATCGTGCCAGACCACGCCCGGCCGGCTGTACTTGGTCAAGAGGAAACGCAGATCGTCCTTCAGGACTTCAAACTCGAGTGGCTGATAGGGAATCGTCGAATCGATGCAAAAGCTGCAGGTATAGGGACAACCCAGGCTGCCGATGATCGGTACGATCTTGATGATCGGCGCCTTGTTCATCACCAATTCAAGAAACGGCCAGCGCTCGCGCAGGCCCGGCAGCGCTTTGGGCTGCTGCGCGGCGGCGACATGCATGCCGTAGGGCCGATGCTGGGAGCAATCGTCCAAGACGCTCTTGAGCGTGTCGCGGTCGGTGAACCCGAAGACATAATCGAAATACTTGCGCGCGTCGTGTGGAAAGCAGCGCGCGTGCGGGCCGCCCAGCGCCGTGATCGCGCCGCGGCTGCGAAAGAGATTGCTCAGGGCATAGGCCGTTTGCGCTGCTTCCGTGAACGTGCTCAGAAAGATAAGATCGAGATCGTCCGGCAATTCCTTGAGCAAATCCTCAAAGCCGGTGTAGCATGCGAAGACAACCTGGTGGCCTTCCTGCTGGCACCACGCCGCCACGGCCTGCGGCATGATGCTGGCCATGTTGGCGTTCATGATCCAGGGGAACCAGGCCCGTGTCGGCCCACGCGAAACGATGTCGAGCACCCCGATGCGGAGTTGGCGCATGCGCGTATCCTTTTGCGGTCAATGCGCGAGTCTCCTCGGGATGGAACTGCGGAGAAGGGTGCATCGACTTACGTTGGCGTGATTGTACGCATTTCGCAGCGCGCTTGCAAACTCGATATGCGAGGAATGAGGAGATCAAACCACGGATTACACGGATAACACGGATTTGGGTTTCTCTGAGTGTCCGGTTATCTGTGTAATCCGTGGTGAATTGCCTAGCCGCCGTCCAGCGAGCGCGGAATGCCTTTGTCCGAACTGGGTGGCAAATTCAAGACGCCGTCGGGGAAAAGCTCGACGAGGAAATCGACGAGATCGCGGACGGAGACGACGCCGACGGGTTTGCCGGCGCGGTCGACGATCGGGATGTGCCGGTAGCCGCCGACGCTCATTTTGTTAAGTGCGAAGGCGATGCTGTCATCGCTGTTCAGCGTCTCGGGGGACTTGGTCATCACTTGCCGGACGGTCCACGAACGATTGTTCTCCCGGAAGATCACCTTGGTCAGCACGTCGCGCTCGGTGAAGATGCCGGCCAGCTTGCCGTTTTCTTCGACAAGCACGCAGCCGGTGCGGTGCTCGTTCATGGCGTCCACGGCGGCTACGACAGTCGCATCCGCATTGACGAGTATCGGCATGCGCAGCGTGAGATCGCTGAGAGGCGTCGTCACGATAGCGCCGCGAATGAGTTCCTTGTCTTCGTAGGCTTCTTCGAATTCGCTCGTGTTCATGGCAGTCACCCCTTGGAAGCAAAGGCGCAGCGATGTGGGCGAGGCGATCCTCCCGCCTGGCAATGGATATCAGCTTAGCGGATGGATGGGGCAATGCAAACAAAAAAACGCAACCGAGCCATGCCCAGGCGAGTGGCGTTAGTTCCCGGACGCGGGATTAAACTCGTGTTCCAGGAGCCAGTCCTCGAGCATTACGTGCTCCACGAACGGCGCTCGCAAGAGCGCGGCATTGGCCGGCAACAGCCGCTTCAGCCAGGGCCGGCCGGCCATGTGCGACACCACGCGGCGGCCGAGATTGCCGGGCGAAAACCCGGTGGTCTGGGCGCGGACGTTGTCGCTCAACCGTTTGAACGTGGCCGGGACGATGTTGGGCGCCGGGCCGACGTGAACGACAGTGTGGACGCCGGCGGACAGCGTTTCTTGGACTACATCCCAAAGCCGCTGCGGATGATCGATCCACTGACACAGGTGCCAACGGCTGTTGTAGTCCAGATAGCTGGCCCGACCTGTGACCCCCGACAGAATCGGCGTCGTGGGCACGGTGAAGCCGCCGGGCGTCGTGTGTAGCATCATGCCGGCGCGATCCGGAACGTGACGCTGCCACATGATCGGCGTGTGCAGCGGCGGCCAGCGCTTTGAGTGCTTGTGCAGGTGCGTTTCCAGCCCTAGCTGGTCGCGCATTTGCTCGCGAAATCGATCGACCGTGTCTAGTTGGCCCAAGAGCAAAAGGCTGTTGGGCGAAAGGTGCGTCGAAACCGCGATCACCCCCCTGCCCTCCTGGCTGAGACGCTGGCACAGCCGCTCGACGGTCGCTTGATCGATTTCCCGGCCGCGCGAAAACAACACACCCAGCGAAACGTCTTGCGCCAGCTCGACCGAATTCTGCGCGAATGCTAACGGCAAAGGCAAAAGATCGCGCATCCGATACACGCCGGTTGCGATCAAGGCTGCGATTTCGCCCAGACTGTAGCCGAATACGAGCTTGGCATTTTGAAGGGACACGCCGTGAAAATCGCGCAAGAGGCGAAGCTGAGCCAATTCCGCGGCGACGATGATCGCGATGTCCTCGGCATAAGTCGAAAGATCGACTGTCTCGTGTCGGTGCAGCGCGCGGTCCACGAGATTTACGCGGCGACCAAGCGCCTCGGAACAGATTTGCGTGGCTTCACCCAGCACCGCCGCAACGGTTGGACCATAGGCGCGATGCAGCAACAATTCCGGCGTGCGGCCGAGATTGGCGAGATTGTAGCCGCGAAAGGCGACAGCCCATCCGCCGGGCTGCTCGCGGAATGGACGGAGCGACATGGCGGGCCTCTTTCCGGTTCCCTGACGCACCAAGCGTCCTCCTCATTCAATTGTAGCCGACAAAGCCGAGGTCTTGTCGAATTCGGATATCTCATCCGAGACCTACTTTTCAAATGCCAATAAAGTGAAAAGTGGATGGCGAGGTCGCAACTCATTGCTGATACAGGACTTGGCGCAAAGTTGCCCCTCTACTTTTCAAATTGGTGAATTGGCGGGAAGTTGAAAAGTGGTAGTTCGTGCTATTCTTCTCGAAGTCGACGTCCGAGCCGGAGCGCCAATCGAGGGGCGATGACGCTGCAGCCGCGATTGTAAGAACCTCGTACCTTCGGTACACTCAAGTTGGAGACGGCGATGGGTGAAACGAAGCCAATCGATGTTGTGGTGCAACCCGAGGCGGCAGCGCTCGCGTCCGCTCTGGGTGTTCGCGCCGCTCTGGACAAATTGGTCAAGCATGCCCAGGACACTATCCCCGGGCTGCGATCGTTGCGCGTAGGTTTTGAAGCTGCTTTCGATACCGGCGAGGATCGAATCGTCATCGAAGCAATTCGAGATCCGGGCATTGCAACTTCGTGGACATGGCGTGATTACAGCAAGTGGACCCACGCCATGTTTTCACCCGATATTTCCCGCCATTTTGTCCTACTCGACACATTCGACGTGAATCATGCCCGGTAGAGGATTTCTCCAAGTCGCGAAAGACGTGATTGTCGGACCGACGGAGTTTCATTGGCGCGCGGCGGCCGTTCACGCCTACTATGCCGTGTGCCTAGAATGCCGCGATGCATTGCTCGGATGGGGATGCACGTTGCCCAGCGGCGTCAACGTGCATGCCTGGGCTCGATTGAAGCTTGTCTACGCAAAAGTCGCCGATCTCAAATTGCTTGGCGACTATATGGACCGATTAGTGATTTCACGAAACAAAGCCAGCTACGACATGCACTCGCACTTATTCGTCGATAGAATTTTGGCACAAACAAGAATCCAAGAGGCGGAGGACGCTCTCAAGCTCTTGGACCAGATTCAAGCTGACACGTCCCGCCGGCAGGCCGCCATCGCCGCGCTTCCACCATGAAGAAACTCCACTTGCACCGTCAGTGCGAGTTCATTCGAAAAACTCATCGGAGTCAACCAGAGCCGGCACCCCAAAGACGATGGTCTTTACGCCCTGTTCGCTCCAGAGACGATGGCGCGTGTAGGGTTCAATGTAAACAACCATGCCGGGCTGGATGTCAATGATGTCGCCGTTCAACTCCATCTTGCCCTGTCCCTCCAAAATGTAGTACACCTCGGTGCATTGCTTGTGGTAGTGCCGGACGGAGTCCTGGATAAAGGTGAGGTGGAAGTTGCAGACTGGCGTGTCGGCACGCGTTAGCGGTCGCGTGCTCTGGCCGCAGGGACAGGGAACAGTCGGCGCGTCTTCCAGTCGGCGCACAAGGTAACCGGCGGACACGGAGGTGGGCATGGTCAAATCTCCCAAGACCAGGATCGGACTGCTGATTGCGGGTCTTGGCATTTATCTTAGCAGCTTGGGCTGCGAGTTCGCGCCAACGAATAAAGAGAACTTGCCGCCGCCTGCCGTGGCTGAGCTTGGCGCTCAATTCGACGATAAGAACACCGGGACAATTCAGGGCAGCGTGACCTGGCAAGGACCACTTCCGAAGGTGCCGCCGCTCAAGGTGTTCGGCATAGCCGGCATTCAGACCGACGAGTTTGGGGAACAACCGAACCCGCACGCACCCAAAATAGACAACGAGGACCCAGCAGTAACGGAAACGGTCGTATTCCTGCGCAAGGTCGATCTTTCGCGGTCGCGACCCTGGAATCATGGTCCGATTACTTTGGAGCTGCGCGACCGACAGCTGCGGATTCTGCAAGATGGCCGGAGCGCACGCGCCGGCTTCGCGCGCCGTGGCGATAGCGTCATAATCGTCAGCCGCGACGCAGACTGCCACGTCTTGCACGGCCGCGGCGCGGCCTTCTTCGCACTGCCCTTCGCCGACGCCGATCAGCCGACGCGCTATTACTTGAAGCGGGATGGCGTGGTCGAATTGTCGAGCGGTACCGGCTTCTTCTGGATGAGCGGACTCTTGTTTGTCGCCGAACATCCATACTACGCGCGCACCGGCGTGGATGGTCGATTCTCGCTGGAGAAAGTTCCCGCGGGAGAATACGAGCTGGTCTGTTGGCACGCGAACTGGCACATGGCCCACGTTCGCCGCGAACAGGACACGGGCATCGTCAATCAGTTGCATTATCGGCCGCCGGTGGAACAAACGCGCCGCATCGTCGTTGACGCCGGTGCAACATGCCAAGTGCAATTCTCATGGTCGGAAGGCGATTTCGAGCGGCGTGTCGACAGCCGTGCTCCTTGACCCTGTTTCCCGCGAGTCTTTATAATGGGCAATTGCAATCCAAGGAGACTGCCGTGCCCGTTCATATGGAGCTGAAGCGCATCGTCATCAACGAAATCCACGATCAGCAAGTCATCTTGCTCCGGGAAGTGGAAGGCGACCGCAGTTTTCCGATCGTGATCGGCATCTTCGAGGCGACCAGCATTGACCGCCGCGTCAAAGGCGTGCAGTCGCCGCGACCATTGACTCATGACTTGCTGGCCAACACGATCGATCAGCTAGGCGGCGACTTGCAGGACATCTACATCAGCGAGCTCAAGGACCACACCTATTTCGCCCGTCTGCGCATCAAGAAGGACGGCGAGCTGGTGGAAGTGGACTGCCGGCCCAGCGACGCCATCGCGATTGCCGTGACCGCGCGGGTGCCGATCTTCGTGTCCGAGGATGTGCTGGAGGAAGCGTCGGGGGAGATGCAGTGAATGTCCACTTCAGATTCATCGTTTCGCGTTCAATAAATCTTGCAATTTGCTGAGTCCAACCGCCGGCGCTTGGCAGGTGAAATTCTCGCAGATATACGTAGTCACGCCGTCGTTCGACTTCTTCTCTTCGAGCAAGGTCACCGGCCCCGGATCTCCCGCAGTCACTTGATGCGCGACTACTTTGCTCGGCCGAAAACCTTGTCGAATCAGCCGCAGCGCCTCCGCGGCTTCGGGTCCGCCGCCGACGACGGCGAACTCCTGCACTGGCCCCAGGTAGAAGTCGAGCGCGATGAGCATTTGCCCGGCGGCGAGCGGCGACGCCTCCAGCAATCCGCGATACACGTTTAGCGTTCGCTCGGCCTTTTCGAAAAGCTCTGTCTTGCCCGTTAACTTGTACAAACGCAGCAAACCGGTGACCGCCATCGAATTGCCCGACGGCGTGGCGTTATCGTGCGGATCCTTGGAGCGCGTGAGGAGCTGTTCGTGGTCCTTGCCGGTGAAGAAAAACGCGCCCTCGCCCTCATCCCAGAATTGGTCGATCATGACGCGCGCCAATTCCAGCGCCCGCTCGATCCAGCATGGCTCGAACGTGGTCTCGTAAACGGCAACGAAGGCATCGATGAGATAGGCGTAGTCTTCAAGATACGCGTTGAGCTTGGGCGCGGCGCCAATGCCGGTGGTTCGAAACAGCCGGCCTTCCGAGCCGCGCATGGTTGTCCACAAGAACTCCGCCGCACGCACGGCAGCTTGCGAGTATTCGGGTTTCTCCAAGACCTGGGCGGCTTGTGCGAACGCAGCAATCATGAGGCCGTTCCACGCCGTAAGAATCTTGTCGTCGCGGGCCGGCCAGACGCGCCGGCTGCGCACCTGGTAGAGCTTTTTCTTGCTTTCGGCGAGCCGGCGGTGCAGTTCTTCCTCCGCAATACGCAGCAGTTTCGCCTCCTGCTCGTCCGAGCGCGCCCGATTGAGGATGCTGTGTCCCTCCCAATTTCCTTCCGCTGTCACATCAAGGACGGCGCAAAACAGCTCCGCTTCGTCCTTGCCAAGAACCTTTTCGATTTCCTCCACGGTCCAAACGAAAAACTTGCCCTCTTCGCCCTCGCTGTCGGCGTCCTGCGTGCTGTAGAACGCTCCTTCCGGGCTGGTCATCTCGCGAAGGACATAGGCGAGCGTGTCTTCGACAATCTCGCGGTAAAAGCGCTGACCGGTTGCCTGAAAGGCTTCGAGATAGGCGACGCACAGAAGGGCATTGTCGTAGAGCATTTTCTCGAAATGCGGCACCAGCCAGCGCTCGTCGGTGCTGTAGCGGTGAAAGCCGCCGCCGAGCTGGTCATACATGCCGCCGCGGGCCATGCGGTCGAGCGTCTTTTGCGCCATGGCCAGCGCATGTTCGGCGTCGAAGCGCTTCCAAAGGCGCAAAAGCAAGCGCAGCTCCATGGGATGCGGGAACTTCGGCGCGCGCCCGAAGCCGCCGTGGCGCGGCTCGAACGCGCGCTCCAGGACGGACAAGGCGCCGCGCAACAGCTCCGGGCCCAGCGTTCCTTCCACCGACTCCAGACGCATTTGAGTGCGCAAGTGACCGGTCAATTCTTGCGCTTGCGCTTCAGCGTCGGCCCGGCGGTCCTTCCAGGCAATCGCCAGGTGCGTGATCAACCTCTTGAACGAGGGAAAGTTGGGGCGATCGACGGGCGGAAAGTAGGTGCCGCCGAAGAAAGGTTTCAGGTCCGGAGTGAGAAACACGGACATGGGCCAGCCGCCGTGGCCGGTCAAGAGCTGCACCGCGGTCATGTAAATCTGATCGAGATCGGGCCGCTCTTCGCGATCGACCTTGATGCTGATGAAACTCTCGCCGAGGATGCGGCCGACCTCCGGGTCTTCGAAGCTCTCGTGCTCCATGACGTGGCACCAGTGGCACGCCGAGTAACCGATGCTGAGGAAAATCGGCCGGTTCAGCTCCTTGGCTTTGGCAAGCGCCTCCGGGCCCCACGCGAACCAGTCCACAGGATTGTGCGCGTGTTGGCGCAGATACGGACTGGTTTCGTGGATCAAGCGATTGGTGAATGGGTGCTCGGCCATGGGGTCATCATAGAGGAAACGAAACCCACGGTGGTACGTGCGAGCGCGAAACCGCGGAGCGAGCATTGCCGCTTGATGAAGTCCGAGCCTGAGCGCCAGCGAAGGGCAGCCCTTCGCTGGCGCTCAGGCTCGGACCATCCATCGGCAAACGAAGCACTATTCAGAGCTGTTCGCCTCGACAGTCACGGAAACGGATTGATTATCGAGATTGGTGCGAATGAGCAGCGCTTTTTTCCATTGACCCGTGACGGTCGGCTGGAAGCGAATCTCGACCACATGACTGACGCTTTCCCTGTCCGGAATGTGCGCGGTGACACCGTCGCCTTGGCCGTCGATGCCGAGGATGCGGAAGGGGCGCTGGCCGCGGACAATGACTTTGCGCGACTCGGTCTGGCCGACCTTGACGCCGCCGAGGTGCAAGTTGGCCGGCGCGACCGAAAGCGATGCTTGCACGTTGCCCACGATGTTGAAGGTGAGCGCCGGACTCGAGGGATCGTTGGTTTTGAGCAATACCTCTTGCTTGAATGCGCCGGCGGGGGCGTCCGGCTTGAGGGTGGCGAAAATGCGATAACCCCGGTGGCCGGTGCGCAGTTCTTCCACGCGCAGACCGAAGGGCGCCGCGGAGTTCTTGACGATTTCGCTGACGGCCCAGGGAAAGCTGCCGACGTATTCCACGTCGATGTGGCGCGTGGGCGTTTGACCGCGCGACACTAATCCAAAGTCGATCTCACCGGGGTTGAAAACGACATCGAGCCGCGCATTGGCGGACAATGTCAATGTCGCGGTCGAGACATATTCTGGACCGACGGTCACATAAAGGCGCACGGTTTTCGGCCCGTTGAAGCGGTTCGCATCCATGTTGATGATGAAGTCGGCGCTGTCGTTCGGCTGCAGGACACGCGGATGACCGGTGACGGAAAGGCAGCCGCAGGTGACGCGGATGTTGGTGATTTCCAGCGGCACTTTGTAAATGTTGGTGATCTTGAAGGTGTGTTTGAGCTGCGCGCCGCGCGGCACATTGCCGAAATCGTGACTAGTCTGATTGGCGAAAAGCTTGTCCGCCCAGGCCCCGGATTGGCCCCGCGCCGCCGCCGCCGTGAAAATGAGGACCAAGAGCGCTGTCAAACTGCGCATGCGAATCTTCCCTGTCCTGGTTCCATTACCTCGAAAGCATCATAACGTCGCGGTCAAACCGTTCAAAGGCGGATTCAGGATCGTTGGAACGAATGTCGTGTCAAGCTGCGACCTTGGCGCTCGTGCGAGCAAAATGCGAGATTTGGGGAGACCTGGAACATCTAATTGCGCACCACGATGCTGGTTCCTTTCACCGTGTTGTCCTTGTAGTTGACGTGGTTGGCCTCAGCCAATCCATGAAAGTGACAGCCGCCGATTTCGATGTTGTCGTTGAATTGCGGCTGCACGTCCGGATTGGCGTCGAAATGCACACCGTACGCCGTCTTGGAATCGGGTTTCATGGCAAATGTCAAATGCAACAGACGAATCGGCCGATCCTTGTCGCCTTTGGCATTCATTATGCGCACGGCAGAGACAGAGTAACCTTCCAAAACGGCGTCTTCGATCGTCAGGCCGTTCGAAAACGACGTGACGAATATGATGTCGTTTACCCTTCTTTTTTTGTCCAGTGTGCCGTCGAGCGTCAGCCCATTGCCTTTGAGCGTGAAACCGCGCGCCTTGGCCAACGTCAAGAGCGGAGTTTTCTCATCTCCCTTTTGTGACGGAATCCAGCGAACTTCCTTGCCCGAAGCGGCTTGCAAAACCACATCGGTCGGGCCCTGGCTGGGATCAACGGCCAAGGTTTCCTCGTGGACGTCATCGTGCAATTCAATCACGTCGCCCTGCTGGGCGGACCGCAGCGCCTGCTTGATCGTCTTGAAGGCTTTGGGGTTGTCCTTGGAGACTATCAACGCCGCGCGCAACGACGGGGTTGGCCCAGAGCCCGTGAACACAAACTTCCAAAGAAGGAAAAGGACGATCAAGATGAACGGCGTCGCGATAGCCGCGATGACGAGCTTGAGCCGGCGTCGCTCCTGGGACTTCGCCTTGACGTCCGCAGTGAGCAAGTGCTTGGGAGAACGAATCGACTGCGGTGTAGTGTCGCCTTTGGCGTCCGGATCTTCCGTGTCGGCGGCCAGCTTTTCCCATGGAATCTCTTCGTCGTCCGGCGTGGGTGTTGGTGTCGGCGCAACCACGACCTGGGAAGGTTGCATAGGTGCGGGCGATCGCTGTTGTGCGTCCGGAGAAAGTGCGGACGGGGAAGTTTGCCCGGCTGGCCGCGCTCTCCCTGAAGAAACCAGAGGAGGCGCCGAAGCGGGCGCCGGCTTGAGCGCTGGCTTGGGCGCTGGCGGCGCAGGGCGCGGCGGCGCTGGCTTGGCCGGCGGCGGACTGGGCGGCGCTGCTTTGATCGGCGGGGGCGGCGGCGCCGGCGCCGCTTTGATCGGCGGCGTGGGCGACACCTTGCTGATGGCCGTCGAGCCGCCGACGGGGTCTCCAGTCGTGCTTTGCGCCGCCGGGCTAAGCTGCGGCATTTCTTTGTCGGGTGGAGGCCCGATCTCTGTTTGCGTAAACGTCGACAGCGCCTCGGCAACTTCCTCCGGTAGTTGATAGCGCTGTGCGGGTTCCTTGGCCATCATCTTGGAAATGACTGCTTGCACGCCCGCCGGTACGTCGCGGCGATATTCCGCCACCGTCTTGGGCTGACGGGACTGGTGCCAAATCAGCTTTTGCGCCACCGTCCCCTCGCCAAAGGGCGTCTTGCCGGTCAGCATGAAATAGAATGTCGCCCCCAAACTGTAAATGTCGGCGCGAATGTCCACAGCATGGCTGTCGAGCGCCTGCTCGGGCGCCAGGTAATCCGCGGTGCCGAGGACGTTTTCGTCATACTTTTTGGTTAGGATGTCTTCTTCATCGTTGAAGAAACGGGCCAGGCCCATATCGAGAATCTTCACCACGCCGGTGCGATCGACGAGGATATTGCCTGGCTTGATATCGCGATGGACGAGCCGGGCTGCCTGATGCGCGTGCTCCAAGCCCATTGCGGCCTGGCGGACGTAATGACAGGCGCGCGTCACATCGAGTGGTCCGCCGCGCTTGACGATTTCCTGCAAGTTGGCGCCGTCCACGAATTCCATCACCAAAAAATGCAGTTCGTCATCTTGGTCGATGTCGTAGGCGTGAACAATGTTGGGATGGTCCAAGGCCGCGACGGCACGGGCTTCGCGATAGAAGCGCTCCCTCGCCGAATCGTCCTTGGCTTTGGCAGTGGGCAGCACTTTGACGGCGACGCGCCGGCGCATCAGCTTGTGCTCGCACAAATAGACCTGGCCCATGCCGCCTGAGCCGAGTTTTTCCAGTACCTTGTACTTGCCGATGGTGAAGCGCCGCCATTTGCCCTGCATCAAATGTTCGGCCTGGAAGTGAGTCAGCAAGCCGTCGCGGACCAGCACACCGGCGAGTTTGGAGGGCTCGGTCGGCAACGTGCCGGCGGCGCGTAGTTTGCCGACATGTGTCTCGAGGCGCTTCTCATCGGCCACGCCGCTTTTGCGCACAAGTTCAAGGAGTTCATCAATCGTCGCTGGAGCCGCCATTGGGCTGCCTTTCAGGAATCCTGGCCACTTCCCTCTACCACTTCGGCAGCCCTGAAAGTACGCACGCCGAACGTGGTGGAACGCAAATGTATCAACGTAAGTATAGGATACCTTTGCCGCTTAATCTGCCAATTCTTGCTTGCGCGATACAATGAGCCCGGCGGCCCATTGAATTGCTAACCATTGATGCGGAACGAGTTTAGAGGTTTCGCCTTGCGTGCCTCCCGTTGGCAATGACTGCCGAAGACAACGGGTTTGGCGAACGTAAGGCCGCGTTATTCTATCCGGTTTTCGCGCCCAGGAAAAGATAGCTCGTGTTCATTCTTGCAAGACATGAACCAGAGGAGTCGCTTTGGAACGAACTTTGCGCATTGTCTGCCCACATGATTGCCCCGATACGTGCAGCATGGTGGTCACGGTGCGCGACGGCGTCGCGGTCCGGCTCCGGGGCGATGCCGAACATTCGTTTACCGATGGGTTTCTCTGTCAGAAGGTATCCCGGTATCTCGAGCGTGTCTACCATCCGGAACGATTACAGTTTCCGATGATACGAGTCGGTCCCAAGGGCACTGGCCAGTTCCAGCGCATTTCATGGGACGAGGCGGTCGAAACGGTCGCGACGCGCTTTCAAGACATCGCACGTTCTGCTGACGGCCCGCAAGCCATTTTACCTTACAGCTACGCGGGCACGATGGGCAAGTTGCAAGGCTCGAGCCTGGATCGCCGCTTCTTCCATCGGCTGGGCGCGTCGCTTTTGGATCGGACGATCTGCGCGACTGCCGGCGCGGCCGGCTGTGAAATCACCTTGGGCACCAGGGCCGCCCTCGATCCGGAAGCCGTCATCCATTCACGCTACATCATTAACTGGGGCTCCAATACCAGCGTCACCAACATGCACTTGTGGGCGATCATGCACCGCGCCCGCAGGCACGGCACCAGAATCGTCACCATCGATCCCTACCAAAGCAAGACCGCTGCGAAAAGCGATTGGTGGCTGCCGATCCGCCCAGGAACCGACGCGGCCCTGGCCCTCGGGATCATGCACATCGTTTTTCGTGACGGCTTGCAAGACGACGATTACCTGCATCGCTATTGCCTTGGCGCGGACGAATTGCGGCAACGAGCGCTGGTGGAATACGCGCCCGAGAAAGTTGCCGACATAACAGGGCTGCCGGTCGAAGACATGGAAAAACTGGCCGCCGAGTTCGCGACGGTCAAACCTGCCCTGATCCGCCTCAACTACGGCTTACAGCGGCACGGCGGCGGCGGCATGGCCGTGCGCGCGATCACGTGTTTGCCCGCAGTCATCGGCGCGTGGCGGCTGCCCGGCGGCGGCGCCCTTTTGAGCACGAGCAAACTCTACCCGTTCAACTCGGCGGCGCTCGAGCGACCCGACCTCATTCCGCCGGGCACACGCACGTTCAACATGGTCCAACTCGCGGAAGCGCTCAGCGGCGCGGTGCCCGGTCCTCCGGTTCGCGCTCTATATGTCTACAATTCCAATCCCGCTGCTGTCTGCCCGGATCAGGCGCGCGTACTGGACGGCTTGCGGCGCGAGGACCTCTTCACGGTGGTGCACGAGCAGTTCCAGACCGACACAGCCGATTATGCGGATATCCTGTTTCCTGCCACGACTCAATTAGAGCACTTCGATATCCACGGCTCCTATGGCCATCTCTATGTTCAGGTCAATGAGGCGGCGATCGCGCCCTTGGCAGAAGCCCGGTGCAATAACGATGTGTTTCGCATGCTGGCGCGCAGGCTCGGTTTTGAGAAGGAACTCTTCGAACAGTCGGACGAACAGCTGGCGCAGCTGGCATTGCAAGAAAACGCCGCCGGCAATGGCGCATTCGCCCATATCAACGTTGCGAGACTGAAAAAGGAAGGCCCTATTCGTCTGGGCCTGCCGAAGGACTATGCACCTTTTGCAAACGGCGGCTTTCCGACGCCCTCGGGTAAGTGCGAGCTTCTTAGCCCGCGCCTGGCACAGCAAGAGCTCGATCCGTTGCCGCGCTACACCCCGCCGCACGAAGACCCGCAGACCCGCCCCGATTTGGCGGCCAAGTATCCCTTGCAGATGCTATGTCCGCCTTCGCCTAGTTTCCTCAATTCAACTTTCGTCAACGTCGCTTCGCTCAGGCGACAAGCCCAGTCGCCAAGCATAGAGATTCATCCATGTGACGCTCAAGCTCGATCCATCGTCGATGGCCAAAGTGTCCGTGTTTTTAACGGCCGCGGAAGTTTTCGAGCTAAGGCGATGGTAGCCGAAACTGTCAAACGCGGCGTGGTTGTCACACAAGGAATATGGTGGAACAAGTTCACGCCCGACGGCGTGAATTGCAACGCCACCACGAGCACGCAACTAACGGACTTTGGCGCCGGGGCAACGTTTTTCGACAATCTCGTGGAAGTCGCGCCGCTTGACTGAACAGTCGCACCCATCAATTATTAAAAAACGCTCAAAAAAGTTTTTTTTCCGTGTCCAATTTGAACCTCGTTTGGCGATTGAAGAATTGAAGGCACCGAAAAGTGACGGCTTACTTGCCCAGGAAATCGTCTTCAACACCTTTTCGATTTTGAAGTTGCGAACAGCGGCCGCACAGATTACCCTGTTCGCAAACTCCTTCCATACCTCCCAATCCTACCAGAAGGTGGTCTATGACCAGACTCGCGCTACGTAGTCACCGACCTCATTCGCCCCGCTATCGACCGCACCTAGAAAGCTTGGAAAGCCGCGATTGCCCCAACGCCGCACCGACAATCTACATGGGAATCATGAGCGTGCAGCAGAATCATGTGGTGCTTTCCGGTGTCGTGATGGACGAAAGCCCCGCCGGCTTGACCGTGCAGTTTTCGGGACAGTACTCAGGCACAACGCAAACAAATGCAGAGGGTACGTTCACTGTGTGCGTTACGCCCGCGCAACTGGGGGCGATTTTCGCCAGCACGACGGACAACATTGGCCAAGCCTCCAACCTGGCGCAAGTGAATGTCACGTCCAACGCGCCGGCTATCGTGAATTTCGCCGCCACCCGCCAGATAGGCAACATTTTCACCTTTACCGGCCGGGTCATTGACGAGCATCCGCAAAATCTCAAGGTGACTTTTGGCGGACTACCGTCACTGGCCGGCCGATACACGTTCGCCAATAGCGACGGTTGGTTTTCACTCACCCTAGAGCTTGCATCCGGCGAAGAAGGCATCGCTACGGCTCAGACCACCGATTGGTGGGGACTGAATTCCGCCATTGCGGAAACCCTGGTAAGCAACGGCAACAGCAGTTTTCCGGCACAATCCAGTTGATTGGAATCAATGGAAAAAAGGCAAAGAAGAAATCATTGAACAAGGTAACGACCATGAACCCCGAACGAAACGACTTTGAGTATTTGGCCGAAGAAACGCGCAGCGGCAATCTGCAAGCGAAAGTGCATTTGCGCGAGAGCTTGCAACCACAATTGGCCCGCATCGTGCGTCGCGTTTTGGAGAAAGGCACGGCGGCCACGTCGCTGGAGCGCAAGATTCTTAGCGCTGCCCGACGCTTTGGTCCGCTGAATCCGAGCAGCCCGGTGCGAACCGCGCCTGTGGCCCGCTCGCTGTGCGAGATGGTCATCAACCGGCTCTGGCCCGGCGCGACCGAAGCGACGCATTTGCAAACCCTGACCCTGTAGCGCGAGTTTGACAGCGGCCCGCCGCATCCCGCGGCGGTGCTTTCCATAAAGCCGTGCGCACCTTGTGCGCGCGGCCGCGTGAATCGTTCGCCCTTTGCCGGACGTTTGTTATGGCATCGACCTGCCGCGTCTTGTTCGCCGACCGTGGCCATCAACGGCTAGGGTTGGAGTGCGCGCTCAGTGACGCGGGCGTCACAGCGCTGGAGTCGAGCTTTGCCGAACACGAGCTGGAAAAGCTCGGTTTGATGGAGTTGAACTTGCTGCTTGAGTGGCACAGTCCGTTGGCGTTAACGGACTTTTTTCCTGAGGTCTCGCAACTGGAAGCTTGGAGGGCTTTTGTCTGCGTCAATGGTAGCTGCAGTCAACCTGCTTTGGTGCTGGTACGGACGGACCGGCAGGCCGCTGTTCTTTCCATGGCCGCGCACCAAGAGGTAATCACCATGATTCGAAACGTGAAACACAAGATCGCCGCCGGATTCTACGAACCACGCAGCGCCGCGCTGCGCCGGGCCCACGAGCGCAGCGCGCGCTTGTCCAGCGAGCTGGTCCATGATCTGAATAACTTCCTCACCGTGATTCGCGGCAATTGCCAGGTGTTGCTCAACGCACGCGATGTCAAGCTCGAGCACAGCCTGGTCCGGGAGATCGATCGCGCCGGTGAAAAGGCGCTCCTGCTCACCCGGCAATTCGACGAAACGCCGGAACATTCGGCGCCTGCGGAAATCCGCGACGGCAACGAGCTGGTCGCGGAATGCGCGGGCCTCTTGAACGGGCTGCTCGCCGAGGGACAGGAATTGCGGCTTGACCTGTCGCCAAACGCGGCGCCCGTGTCGATTGTGCCCGGCCAACTGGAACGGCTGCTCGTCAACCTGGTCGCGAACGCCAAAGACGCAATCCCGGGAGCAGGCGTCATCACCGTCGCCACCATGCAGCTTGCTGACCAATGGCTATTGCGCGTTTCCGATACGGGACAGGGAATGGATCGAGAGAGCGTCGCCCGTTTGTTTGAAGGCGGCTGGACTACCAAGCAATCCGGCCACGGCCTGGGCTTCGCCATTGTCCGCAAGATCGCCCAGCAGCACGGCGGCGCTGTCGAAGTTCAGTCCTGCCCAGGTCAGGGCACTACCTGTAACGTGTTTTTCCCGCTTGCCGAGTCAATTCCGAATGGAGTTCCCGTCATGGACATTACGCCTTCGCCCACCCCGGAACCGGAAACCATTCTACTCGTGGAAGACGAGGCAATGGTTCGCTCCATCTTCCGGCGCATCTTGCAGGAGTCCGGGTATTGCATCCTGGAAGCCGCCAACGGCATGGAGGCACTCACGCTAGCCGAACAGTTTTCGCACACGATTCACGTGCTCGTAACCGACCTGGCCATGCCCATGCTCAATGGTCTGGACTTGGCGCGGCAACTGACCGACTCGCACCCGGAAGCCAAGGTGTTATTCCTGTCCGGGTACAGCGACGGCACGATCCCCGGTTTTGAGCCATTGGAAAGAGCACATGCCTTCTTGCAGAAACCGTTCAAGGCCGACGCACTCGTGCAAAAAGTCCGCGAGTTGCTGAACGGCGTCAAGCAAGAAGCCTGATTCACTCGCTCCGCGAGCGCACGCGGCGCGTTGCCTTTATGCGACCTCGCGGACGGGACAACTCGCGGAGCGAGTCCTTAACTTGGACGGCCGGCGTTAGCCCGGCGGCGAAATGGGTGCCTGTAGCCGTAGTAAACGCCGGGCTGACGGCCCGCCGCCCAAGTGTTTATTTCTCGGTAGAGCGACGCATGAGCGAAACAAAGTTTCTTTCCTTTCCTACGCCCGCAGCCCGTGACAGGGAGGCGGCATCCGCCGTCTACGATCTGTTCCTGCGCGCTTGCTGGCGAGCACGCACGGAAACCAGCCAAAGCTGCGCCGCGCGGCTCTTTCACTTTGCCCGCGCGCTGGCCGCCTCCGCTCCTGCCTTTGCGTTTTGGCACTCCAAGGGCGAGTCGCGCGCGGACGCCCTGGGAAGGCTCTTCGATTTCTACAACCAGGCAGCGATCGCCGACGCTCTTGAGGAAAGTGCTTCCACGCACGACGGCTTTGCGATCAGCTTGTGGAACGGCGAAAGCAACACCAAATCCGCGGCGATGCGAGTTCATTGCGGCGCCGATGGCAGCCCAACGCAGGGTTGCAACGAAGTGATCCTGGATTTTCCGGAGGAACTGGACGACCTTGCCAACGCGGATCGGATGCTGGCTCTCTTTGCGGCCACGGTGCGTTGCTGGGATCCCGACTGGGCCGGCGTCCTTTCGCGCGCCGCCTGCGGCCGAGCGGACGAATTGTTCTGCGACAAGAAAAGTCGATTCGGCCTGCTGCCTCAGGTGGATTGGATTCTGTATCTGAGCAAGCGCCTAACGCCGCGTTTGCCGAAGTCGTTGCCTTGCCGCGTCTACGGTTTAGATGACCTGGGCGCGTTGCTCGTCCTGAGCGACTGCCCGCCAAACCCGTTGGACAGAGCCTTTCGCGCCAAGGTCAAGCTCGTGGAAAACGCGCTTGGCATCCACTTCTAACGCGCCGGAAACAATTCGTTGGATTTGCCGACCAACTTGGACTAGCATGCACGTGGGGAAGACACAATGCGGAGCTATCTGATGCGAGTCCTACTGCGCCTTCTCCTTGCGCCGATGAGTTTTTTCTTTATTAGCCCAACCTTGCCCGGCGCGCAAGCTCAAGAACTGCCGCCTACGGCCATTCAACAAGTCCAAAAACTTCTGGACGAACTGCTCATCGAGACCGCCGTACTCGAAAAAGCCGTTCCGCTGGCGGAGTATCTTACCGCACTGGAAAAGCAGCTTCCCAAGGAAAAGCGCGTCGAGCTCCGCATCGACAAGAATGCGTTTGGCAATCGTTTCGCGGAAGTGGCGGCGACGCCGGTAAGGATGCCGTCTTCTTCCCCCAAATCGATGAGCCTTCGCCACGCGCTGGAGTTGGCGCTTCGGAAGATCAAGGTCAAGGCCGATTACCGCATCGGCGCTTGGGAAATCGCCATAACGACTCCGGAACGGGCGTTGTACACCGTGGTCTACGACATCCGCGATCTGGTGGAAAAACCGGAGATATTTTCCGACTCGCGCTGGAACGCACACGACAACTTGCCGCTCCGCAACGCGCACCCGGTCCAAACGTCCGCGCGGATCGTGCAATTCATCCAGTCCGCATTCGATCCGCCGGACGGCAACTTCGCGACTCCTGAAATCGGCCGCATCGAAATCTTGAATGGCGCGAAAATGGCGATTCGGTCCAATGCCTCGAAGCATGCGGTCATCGATTCCGCGGTCAGCAGCCTGCGCCGCATTGCCGATGTGGCGGTCATCCTCAAGTCGGAGCTCTACGAAGTCGATCAAGCGTTCCATGCGTCCCTCCTCAAGTCAAGGCGGCTATCGGCGGATGATTTGGAAGAATTGGAGCGCATTTTCCTTGGAGACAAGCTGCCGCAAACGGACGAACTCAAGAAACTGCTGGAAGATCAAAAGCGCCAGAGGGAGCTCTGGACGAAGCTGGCCCAGCAAAAGCCCGTGTTGACCGGCGACGAAAAGAGAATCGAGAACGGCCGCCTCGCCCCGATTCTGTCGAAGCACGACGTTGGCCGCTGCTTGCCGGGCCCAGCGCAAATTCGCAAGGGCGACAAGACGCGACAAACATTTCTGGAAGGCATTTCGTTCGTCGCGGGCGTGCAAGTGAGTCCCGACCGCCGGCACGTTCGACTGAAACTCACGGAGAAAGCCATCGAGCTCAAGGTGATTCACAAGATCAAGGTATGGGTCGCCGCCGAGGAACAAGTCGAAGCCGAAGTGCCCATCCTCGACGAATCTGTAAATTCGCGGTTGGAAGTCATTCCCGACGGCGGCTCAGTGCTCATCCCGGTGCACTGGCGGCCACGCGCCATGCAAGAGAAAGACCGCTGGTGGGTCTTGAGCCTCACGCCGCGCATCTATATCGAGGAAGAGGAACGGCATATTCGAGAGCCGGAAAAAAAGTGATTCCACCCGTTGGCAATGTCACGAAAGATTCGCCTTGCCAGACTTCGCGCCAGTCACTATTATGAACTTAAGTACACTAGTGGCATCAATGTTTTACGATCATGTCATCAATTATGCTGTCACATGAATTCACTTCCTCGTAGCGGAATTCGCCAGAATTCCGGCGACGCGTCAAGGACCGGTTGCATTGATTGGAGAAGCTCATGGTCGCCCAACATTTCCGCACCGGCGCCTGGGGTCGCAACCTCGGGGCCAACGTGATCACCTCGGCCGATTGGATTTGGCCCGGCTATTTCGCGCAGGGCCGCGTCACCATGCTCACCAGCTTGTGGAAATCCGCAAAACCACACTGCTGTCGCTCCTCTTGGCGCGGCGCGGCCGGACCGACGCAAGCTGCGTCGGCTACAATCCGCCGGCCAATCCCGTAGCCGACGCCGCCAGCGTCGGCGTCGAACCGCCGTCCGATCCCGCCGCATCCGATGAAAGTTGCGTCGGCAATGATCCCGTAGCCGACGCTGCCAGCGTCGGTGCCCAGCTCGCCGACCGTCCCGTCCAACCCGGCCAGAGCATCGTCCTCTCCGAAGAGGACGAATCGATCTGGGCCGAGCGCTCCAAACGTCTCGATTTGGGCAACGTCTTCTTCT
>JAKEFD010000454.1 GCA_022616245.1 Gemmataceae bacterium | reverse complement strand
GGAGCTTCCATGCCAGAGCAGCGCAAGACGGTCACCTCACTTCCGGAAAACAGCGAAACCCCGCTGGACGAATTGCGCGGCTGGTTGACGCCGACACGCCTTTTTTTCGTGCGCAATCACTTCGACATGCCGCACGTGTCGCAGGCTTCGTGGCGTTTGCAAGTGGGGGGCTGCGTGAAGCAGCCCCTGTCGTTGACCTATGAGGACTTGCAGGCACTGCCGGAGCGGAGCGTTTTGGCGACGATGGAATGCGCGGGCAACGGCCGCTCCTTCCTAAAAAACAAGGCGGCGGGCGTGCCCTGGGGTGCGGGCGCCATCGGTCACGCGGAATGGACCGGCGCGCCGCTGCGAATCATTCTCGAACAGGCGAATTTGAAACCGGAAACGCTGGAGATCGTATTTGAAGGCATGGACGAAGGCAGCGAGCCCGATCACCTGGACACAATGCACTTCGCGCGCAGCTTGCCCTTAGAGAAAGCTCTTGATCCTGACACGCTTCTGGCCACGCGCATGAACGGCGAACCGCTGGAGCCGATTCATGGCTTCCCCGTGCGCTTGCTCGTGCCCGGTTGGTACGGCGTCGCTTCGGTCAAGTGGCTGCACAAGATCGACGCGGTTTCCCAGCCGTTCCGCGGCTATTACCAAAGCGTGAAGTACACGATCCAGCGCCGCACCGGCACAGGCCTGCAAACGCAAGTCGTAGGGCCCATGGCGGTGAAGTCGGAGATCCTGCGGCCGCGCGAAGCAGAGGTCCTGGGCCTTGGCACCAATCGCCTTTTCGGTGTCGCCTGGGCAGGCGCCGACCCGGTGACGCGCGTCGAGGTCAGTTGGGACGGCGGCCAAACCTGGACCGGCGCCGACTTGATCGGCCCACAAGCGCCCTATTCTTGGACGATGTGGGAATACCTGTGGGAGGTGGCCAACCCGGGAGAATACACGCTGGTTGTGCGTGCAGTTTCCGCCGCCGGCCAGGTACAACCCTTGGGCCACGACGCCGGCAACGGCGGCTATCTCATTCACCATAGCCGGCCGCGCGTCACGCGCGTCGAACGCTCCCGCCGGGTCTTCGATCAACGCGCGAGCGCCGATCTTTTGATGTACGACATGGCCGCGTTCGCCGAGGAGAATCGGCGTCTGCCGCTGGACGTGGAATTGGCATTTTCCGAAGGTGAAGGAATCTAACAGTCAAATGGTAGCCGAATTCGTAAGAATTCGGGCTGAAAGGAACTCTTGCGAGTTCCGCTACTTAACCAGTGGAGGTCCGTGCATGTCTGAATCCGCGAGCTTTCGTGGCCGTATTTACGACGATATCACGCAAACCATCGGTTGCACGCCGCTCATCCGGCTGCGCAAAGTGGTGGACGACGCCAAGGGCATCGTCGTCGCCAAAATGGAAAACTTCAACCCGCTCTGGTCGGTGAAGGACCGCATCGGCGTGTCCATGATCGACGCCGCCGAGCGCGACGGCAAGATCAACAAAAACACCGTCATCATCGAACCCACCAGCGGCAACACAGGCATCGGCCTGGCCTTCACCTGCGCCGCCCGCGGCTACAAGCTCATCGTCACCATGCCCGAGACCATGTCGCTCGAACGTCGCCGTTTGCTCAAGGCCTTCGGCTCGGAGATCGTGCTCACACCGGGCGAAAAAGGCATGAACGGCGCGGTCGCCAAGGCCAAGGAAATGGTGGACAGCACGCCGAATTCCTTCATGCCGCAACAATTCGAGAATCCCGCGAACCCGGAAATCCACCGCACAACCACTGCCGAGGAAATCTGGAACGACACACAAGGGAAAGTGGATATTCTCGTCTCCGGAGTCGGCACCGGCGGCACCATCACCGGCGTTTCCGAAGTGATCAAGAAGCGGAAACCTTCGTTCAAGGCCATTGCCGTCGAGCCGGTCGCCAGCCCGGTCATCACGCAGAAGATGGCCGGGCAACCGATCCAACCGGGCCGGCATCGCATTCAGGGCATCGGCGCCGGCTTCGTCCCCGCGATCTTAAATCTCAAAATCGTTGACGAAGTCATCCAGGTCAACGATGACGACGGCTTCACCATGGCCCGCAGGATGGCCCGCGAGGAAGGCATGCTGTGCGGCATCAGCTCCGGCGCAGCCGCCCACGTCGCCGTCCAGGTGGCCAAACGTCCGGAAAACGCCGGCAAGCTCATCGTCGTCGTGCTGCCGGACCTGGGCGAACGCTATCTGAGTACGCCGCTGTTTCCGGAGTAGGATGTCGGCGACTCGAGGAAGTCCGATTCCCCCCTCGGAGCATTCGACGCTGGTTCCCATTGGACGAATGGAAGCAAGGCATGAGTGAAGCAACTTTTTTTTGGAATGCACGAGTCGATGGCGGAATTCATGTTGGATTGGAAGCCGATGGCGCGCTGTTGTTCGAGGATTTCAGAAACGTTCCAGAGGAGGCGGATCCGGTCTTGAATTGGTACGTCGACATCGTCTGCCAAAGTCGATCGATGCCAGATAGTCCGCGCGGTATCAGAGAATGGCTTCTGGAGCTCGGCGAGGAGATTAACAAGCAGCTCGAGGTTTTGGCTCAAAAAGTAGCAGTGGGAGTGGATGGCGGCGTGTTTCCATTCCGTCATGTCGCCAAGATCCGGCATGGCCCATCGATGGTGAGGCTTGAAATACGAGGTTCCGCTTTGCTTAGAAAGCGAACGTCGGAGATTGCGGAACATGTGCGGGCACTGAAAAACTCATGGCAGAAGGAGCTTCGTCGTCTTCCCAAGGCGCACGCGGTCCGTTCGGAAGACGGTTAACTCGGTTGCATGGAAAGACGATGTATGTCTCGTCGCGTCATGGATACGTCGGTGCTCGTGTCTTTCTGGATCGCCAAGACAGCGAAAAACAAAGCGCCCTCGGCAGCGCAAACACGGATTTGGGCACAGGAGTTGATTGTAGCTCACAAGACGGACGTCATCGTCACGCCGGTGTTGGTCGAGTTTCTTGCGGGCGCTCAAAGCCGCGAAGAGGCCACGCTTTTTCAAGCGTTTCTTCAATCCTTTGTCGTCCTTGACGAACGCGAGATAACCTCTGCGGACTGGAATCGGGCTTTGCACTATGCGCAAAAGATTCCACGAGATGGAAAACGCCGCCAATTAGGGGACTGCCTAATCCGAGCCATTGCTGATCGCTTTCGCCGCTCCGTATTAACCTTGGAACGGGGTTTTCCAAAGTAAGTAGTTCAATGGCCGTATCCTGCGACATCCTGATCGTCGGCGGCGGCGTCATGGGCGCCAGCATCGCCTGGCAACTCGCCAAGCGCAAGGCTGGCCGCGTCATGCTCCTGGAAAAATCCTTCCTGGGCGCCGGCTCGAGCGGAAAGTCCGGCGCCATCATCCGCCAGCATTACTCCAACCGCCTCACCGCACAGATGGCCCAGAAAAGCCTGCGCGTCTTCGAGCAATTCGACGGCGTCGTCGGCGGGCCGCCCGTCTTCACGCGCACCGGCCTCATCATTGTCGTCAACGAAAAGGACCGCACCGGCCTCGAAGCCAATCTCGCCATGCAGCGCGAGCTCGGCATCGACGTTCGCCTGGTGTCCGGCCAAGTGCTCGCCGACATCGACCCCAACGCCCGCCTCGCCGAGAACGAGGTGGCGGCGTTCGAGGCCGAGGCTGGCTATGTCGAAGCGGTGCAAGTGGTCGACTCGTTCGCCGAAGCGGCACGCAAAGAAGGCGCGGACATTCGCCTGGGCGTCGAAGTGCAGGCCCTCTTGACGGAGAAAGGCAAGATCGTCGGCGTGGACACCAACGAAGGCCGCTACAACGCCGGCTGCGTCGTGCTGGCGACCGGGCCCTGGGCGGCGCATCTGGCCAAGGACGTCGGCGTCAAGCTGCCGGTGCAAGCCTGCCGCACGCAAGTGGCGCTCTATCGCCGGCCGCCGGACTTCGGCCGCCGCGCCGCCACCTACGCCGATTTCGTGCAGGGCATCTACTTCAAGCCCACGCACGGCGAAATGATCCACGCGGGCAGTCTCGCGGGCGAGGAGATCAGGGCCCCGGTCGATCCGGACGACTACAACGAAGCCGCCGACCGCGAATTCCTGCCGCAAGTGAGGCAACGCCTGAGCCGCCGCTATCCCGCCATGCATCGCAGCTATGGCCGCGGCGGCTTCGGCGCACTCTATGCCATCACGCCTGACTGGCACCCCATCCTCGACCGCCTGCCGGGCCTGGAAGGCGGCTACTGCGCCGTCGGCTTCTCCGGCCACGGCTTCAAAATGTCCCCCATTGTCGCCCAACTGATGGCCGAGATGATCGTGGACGGCCAGGCCCAAGCGCTCGACATCGCCCCGCTGCGTTTGGCCCGCTTCGACGAAAACGACCCGGTGAAGACGCCCTACGACTACGGGGTCATGGGGTGACGCGGTGCCCGATGCGTGAGTGAGGGTTCGACAGTCCCACTTCCTCTGGGCAGAGGCGAGGGGCAAAAAGTCTGTGCAAAAGTCTGTGCAAATCGATCACACCCCCCCCCGCAACATCAACACAAGCCCGACGCGCGAGCGAGAGAAACTGTCACCCCTCGCCCTGAGGGAGAGGGGTCGGGGGTGAGGGGAACTTTCATGTGGCACTCACGCTCGTCAGTGCCACAAAAATCGACCATGTGGCACTGACGGGAGCATGGAGATAAATGCTTAACTATGAATAACTTGCAATTATGAGAATCCTCGTCAGTGCCAACTCGTGCATAGGCATACCCCCCCTGCATTGTTATCGTGTCCTAACTACTAAATGGAGGTCGAGTGTTGAGCGGGAAATTGAAGCGTCGCCTTCGCTGCGCGATTTTATTCAACATTGCCAAATCTTGGCAACGTTGCCAAAAAGTGGCCATCTTACTTCACGGCCTCCAAAATGTGGCAATGTTGCCAAGTTCAAAGCCGTTGGCTTTCGTCAACCCAGTCGGCGCTCGCGGATGCCGGACTGGACCGCCAAGTTTTTTGACTCGTTCCCAAACTCCCGTTTGGGAACGAGGCGAAAAAAGTTGACTAATGGTCAAAGTCGGCTAACATGATGGAGATTGAAGGCGGTAAAGTCAAGTTTGTCTCTGGCCGGGGCTCCGGGCCGCCTGCCGTTCAAACGAAGGAACCCGGCAGATCAAATGTCCCGCAAAGGATTGATCGAGTGCTCCTTCTTCATTCCGATCAGGCGCGACAGATTGCTGTCCGATGGAGCCATCCATGACTTGGAGTGTTGGGAATGGTTGGAAAAGCAGCTCTTCATCGAATTTGAGGGCGCAACCGAGGCGCAGTGCCTTCACTCCGGCTTCTACGCCGACCCGGACACCCAGGAAATGGTGCGGGACGAATCGAAGAAGTTCACCGTCGCCGTCACGCGCAGGGAAGTTCGAAGTCTTCGTGCGCTGCTGAAAGAGGCTTGCAGGGTCTTCAAGCAAAAGTGCATCTATTTGAGCGTCGCCGGAACCGTCGAGTTTGTCGAGGGAGATCATGAATAAGAAGCCCACGCATCTGACGCTCAAGGGCGAGACCATTCCCCTTAATCGCCTCGACCGCAAAGAAAAAGAGTTTCTTCAAGAGCTGACGGCGCTCTTCCGAACCAAGCCGGACTGGACGGAATTCGGCAATGTCTGGCCCAAGCGCATCGCGGCCCTTTACCAGCCGCGCGGCCTATCGCGCAAGGAAGTGAGCCAAACTCCCCTTTTCCGCCTGGCCCAGGATTTGGGCAGCCGCTTGGCGGTTATCCAAGGCTACGCGCGGCTGCCCGACTATCGTGACCAGCTCGAGACCTTGATCCGAGAAAAGTTCAAGACGCAGCGGGCCTTCTGCAAGGCGACAGGTCTTGGCGAAGACCTCGTCAGCCACGTATTGGCCGGGCGCAAACACCTCGCCCTGGACACGCTAAGCCGAGCCCTCGAACGAATCGGAATCGGCTTGCGGCTGTTCGAGCGCCAGGAGATTCTCTCTACGTGATGCCAAAACGGGCGGGTGCGAAATCCTAGCTGCTGGCCTTTCGCGACCGCAACTCCCGAATGTGCGTCGCTTGCCTTACCGCATTGGCGCGGTTCAAGCCCTTCACGATGAGAGCAAAAACCTTGTGCATCGTTTCCAGCCGTTGGCGCAACCACTCGAATTGATCCGGCCATAAGCTCTCGTTGAGGAAATCGGCCTTCTGGCGTGGATTTCGATTGTATTTTGCTGGGTCATTCTCTCGAACTACGGATTTGCCAGCAAGTTCCGCAGGAACTCGAATACCGGCCCACGCTGGAGTTGGTCGTGAGCCCATTGATTTCGGTAGTTACGAAGGCAGCCGTAACAACTTGTTTCGCCCATACCATTCGGACCCCCGCCGCAGCCACAACGTCCGTCGACGCGGTCGCGCGCGGCGCGCAGCACGGCTTCGAGGTTCTGGCCTATGCGTCGCACGTGCCCTGCGCCGCCGGGCACATCGTCGTAAAGCACCAGCGCCGGCGCGGCCGAGCTGCCGGCGTAGGGGTACAAGCACCCGTCCAAATCCTGTCGACGAATGCTCAGGGCTTCGCTGGCACCTTCTAACAGCGCATAAAGCAACGCGCGCCAGAAGGCTTCTGTAGACTGTTGCGCGTCGACTCGCAGATCAAAAAGATCGGTTAGAAACTCGTGTCCCAAATCCCAAAGCTGAAGAGTCCCCTTGCAGTCGCCGCCCGACCACGGCTTTCTGTGTTTGCTAGCGCCGTCCAAAAGTGTGGCGAAACCGCACAATTCACAAATCCTGAACTTCGACCAATTGATCACAGCCAACTTGCCGGACCGGGAAAACTGCCCGCGGAGCGCGACGCCGTTTGCGGAAAACTCGTAGGGTTCATCGACCGGGTATCCCTCCGTGGCGAAGAATACACGGCTCGCGTAAGTTCGATCCGGCCGAGTTTCGGACGGACGTTTTGGTTCTTGGTTGTCGGTTACAAAGCCGAAGATCGGAACCAGGAATCTTCCCGCCTTGCGTCCTCCGCGCGGCAACTGCGCACCACAGGATTTGCATGTTTCCGGGATCCTGCCGGTTTCGAAGAGCTCTCGATGAAATCGACCGCACCCCTCACAAATGGCATAGCTGAACTTGTCCCATTCAAGATTGGGCAGCCGCTTCAAGCCGCGACTGACCCACAATCGGCCACCCGCAACGACCTGGCTTTCTGGCGCGTACTCGGAAATCGCAATGCGAAGGTCGCGTTGCAATTCCAGCTGCTGGGCTTTTTCGCCGTGGTGAAGCAAATCCAATCCGACGACATCCACGGGGAAGCCATATTTTGGCAGCACATTGTGATTCGCTAGAAATCCTATCAAGTCTTTCTGTTTGATGGTGTTGATCGCCCGTCGGAGATGATCGACAGGCTTTCCCTCTTTGAAGAGCTGCTGGCGAACTTGCTCCAGCTGTTCGACATCTCCGCGCACCAACTCTTCCGCCCGTCGCAAAGACATCCCTTGCGTATCGAACAGGCGCTCGACCCAGGACCATCCGCTTATATCGAGATCCTGGTGCATGTCCATTGGTATGACGCGGCTCAAGCTCGCTTGCAGTTCTGGGGGCTTCTGGCGTAGCATCGCCTCAAGTTCGCTTGTGCCTGTCGATTCCCCATGCCCTGGGAGAAAGAACGCTTGCACCCAGCCGAACTGCTCCGGGCGACGGCGGAAGTACCAAGCTAGAGCGATTGCGTGAGCGTGTCGCCGCACGATCTTTTCGTTTTCCAGCTCGAAATACGGCGGTCGAATCCGACCGGCGATCATACGCTCAGGGCCAAGGAAATAGGATAGATCGTGTGAACGACGCTGGCAGAACGTCAGTGCGAATGCCGTCGAGTCTGTCCGTCGGCCGGCGCGCCCCGCGCGTTGGATGTAGTTAGCCGTCTCTGGCGGAACATTCCGCAACAGTACGGCTTCGAGTTCGCCCACGTCCACGCCGAGCTCAAACGTCGTCGAGCACGAAATCACGTTCACGTCGCCTTGAACAAACCTCTCCTGAAGTTTCGAGGCTGCATCGCTCGTGAGTTGGGCGGTGTGTTCTTCGACGACCATCCGAATAGGCTTGATGCCCAGAGCCAACTGAGCGTAATGATTATCCGCAAATGTTTGGCTGGGATCGCACTCGCGCAGAGTCCCTTCGCAGCGGTAGGTCGGGCACAAACCACGAATACTGTTACGATACAGGTTGCCGCACTGGTCACAGCGGAACCATCCAGGGCAGCGGAATCCCGTCAACTGAAACATCTTGTGAGAAAACCGGTAAACGACACCCTCACCGGGAAGGGTTGTTTGATGAAGATGATGCCGGAAGAGAGAATTGCCTGTCAGTTGCTTCTCCCAAATCTTTGCAATGGCTTCTCGGATCACGCCCTCGTCGCCTGCAGGGCCGTTGATCCTCGTGCAGAGTCGGCGCACGAAATTCAGTCTGCGATTCTCTTTCCGACTCGAGGGCGAATTCCAGCTATGAATTCCATGTTTTGGCGACGCACCATCATTGCGATAGTAGCTCTCGCGGTTACGCGGCGCAAAAGCCTCGTCCGTTGGCGGCACGCCGTCTGGAAAGGTGATAGCAACATCTATGCGGAAACTATCTAGCAGAATCCGAAAGAGAGTCCACACTTCTTCACTGGTCAGGTTCCAAGGAGGGCGGAGAAGTGGTGGTGGAGGTTGCCAGTCGCTGGGCGGGACAGGTTCGAAAGCAAGAATCCCTAGGCCTTCCAAGCTGTTTCGTCGATCAAAAGCCAGCAATTCCAAGAGGAGCCACTTCCAAACCTCATTTTCGCGCTCCCTTGAACCCAACTGTCCGTCGAAGACGTTCGCGTGCTCGGCGATTTGTTTCACTGGGATGACCAAATCCGAAATGCGCCATTTTTCCGACATGGCCTCAGGGTGAGCTTCGAGGGCTTGCACGATCAGCCTGCGACGCAGAATCTGACTATAGGTCCGATCCAGATAACAGGCGAAAAACGCGGCATCTTGGCGGCTGTCGGCGAACGCCAATAGCTTTCGCCCTTCTCCGGGCATAGCTTGCGGGATGCCCTTGGTCACCCCACCCCACTCGTCATCCTGTTCGGCGGTGATTCTCGTCGTTTCTCGCTTGGCGGCAGGCAGCTCTTGGTACAGGGCCGTTGCCAGCACG
>JAKEFD010000453.1 GCA_022616245.1 Gemmataceae bacterium | reverse complement strand
GCATTCGCGCTGCAATGCGGCGGGGCGGCCAGCAGCATTTGCCTGGTCGATGCCAACAAGGACCTCGCCGAAGGGCAAGCGCTCGACCTTTTGCACGGGGCAAGTCTGGTCGCGGATCAGCGCATTTCCGCGGGCGATATGTCCGAAGTCGCCACGAGCAACATCGTAGTCATCACTGCCGGCCTGCGCCGCAAGCCCGACGAAAGCCGGCTCGACCTCATCAATCGCAACGTCGATCTCTTTCTCAAAATCCTTGACGACGCCAAACAGGCCGGCTTCATGCAGAACGCCTACTTGATCGTCGTCAGCAACCCGGTCGACGTGCTCACATACTTAGCCGTCCAACGCTCAGGTTTGCCGAAGGAGCGCGTGCTTGGCCTAGGCACCGTGCTCGACACGGCGCGCTTTCGCAGCAATCTCGCCAAGCGCCTGAAAGTTCCGGCCACGCAGGTGAACGCCGTCATCCTCGGCGAACACGGCGATAGCATGACGCCGATCTGGTCGAGCGCAACCGTCGGCGGACTGCCCATGGAGCAATGGCCCGGCTTCGACGCGAATGCGGCCAAAGAAGTCTTCGACGCCACCAAAGGCTCGGGCGCGCAGGTCATCAAGCTCAAGGGCGGCGCCGGGTTCGCCGTCGGCTTGTCGATACGCGAAGTGATCGACTCCATCATTCTCGACAAACGCCGAGTTTTGCCGGTGAGCACGCTTCTGCACGGCGCCTACGGTCTCCATGACGTATGCCTTTCAGTGCCGACTGAAGTCGGCTGCGGCGGAGCGCGGAAACACATCGAGATGGCGCTGACGCCGAAGGAGCGGATGGGATTGCAGAATTCGGCGCGAGTGCTGCGCGAGACAATTGACACCGTGGAAGCGCGACTTGCTGGCGGGGCAGCGGCGACAGCTATTGCCTCAAGTCCGGCGAAGTCAAGAGTGATTCCTCGCGCGGCGTGGAAAGCGTTAGTGAAGAACTGAACAACCGAGAATGAGGAACCGAGAATTAGAAACTCACCTGGCGCTTGATGTCTAACGGCGGAGACAATCATGAAAGGCGATGACATTGCTGCCCGATTGTTGGACTTTGCTGTACGAGTTATTCGAATGGTGAGTGAGTTACCGAAGAACCAGGTAGGCAAACACGTCGGTGGCCAAATACTGCGCTGTGGAACTTCGTCTGGCGCCAACTACGAAGAGGCACGCGGCGGCCAAAGCCGTGCGGACTTCATTCACCGCCTATCGATTTCTTGGCGCGAAATGCGCGAGTCGTGCTATTGGCTGAAACTCACTGAGCGCGCGCAGCTCGTCAAGCCGACGCGAATGCAAAATCTGCTTCGGGAAGGTTTGGAACTCTCCGCGATCCTGGGCAAGTCACTATCGACGGCCAAGCGGAAAACAAACAACGGATCCTAATTCCTCATACTCCGTTCTCCGTTGCCTTGTTGATGTCCAGGGCAAGCGGCACAAGAACTGAACAACGGAGAATGAGGAACTGAGAATTGAGAAGTGTGTTGCACGAAAACGGTTGCAAATTCCTCATTCTCCGTTCTCCGTTGCCCTGTTGTTTCCCAACGCAAAGAATCGATATGCAAAAGTCGCTTGACGCTAAACTGTCCCGCATTCACGCTGATCCAGTTCGCGCGAAGGATTTCATCCTCGCCGACGCCAAGGACGCGGATATGGCGCTTGCCATTGGTGCGCCTGGTCGTTCACCCGAGGCGCATGCCGGCGAGACGCGTTATCGCGCACTCCAGGAATTTCGCGACATCATCGAGCAAATCGTCGAACAGGGTCTCGTCGACATCATGCTCATGTCCGCGCACTCGAATGAAATCCTGACCATTCAAAAGCGTATCTTCGATAACAGCCACGTGACTCCCGCGGCCAGAGCCAACGACACGACGGACATCCATATCATTCGCGGCGGGCGATATGCGACGCAGCCCTCCCTGCCCTTCCGCACCGCCACCCTCGACCACATTCAATGCGGGCATTTGGATTGCACAACCGAAGAGCGACAACGGGGCGCCGATCTTGGCCTTTACAGCATCACTTTCAACAACGACGCCACGCTCGATCGTCAGGCATTGCAGGAATACAAGGACTTTCGTCTGGAAGCCGAGCGCAAGGGCTTCCGGCATTTACTCGAAGTATTTGATCCCAATCGTCCCGAAGCGGTCGAAGCGAGCAAGGTCCCCGAGTTCATCAATGACGCCATCGTGCGGACTTTAGGCGGCATCACCTCCAAGGGCCGGCCGCTGTTTCTCAAGATGGTCTACCACGGCCCCAAAGCGATGGAAGAATTGGTCCACTACGATCCGCACCTGGTGGTCGGCGTCCTGGGCGGCTCAGCGGGCACGACTTACGACGCGTTCAAACTATTGGCCGAGGCGAAAAAGTACGGCGGCCGGGTGGCGCTTTTTGGCCGCAAGATCAACAACGCGGAGAATCAGCTCGCGTTCATCCGCTTCCTGCGCTGGATCGCCGATGGCGCGATTAGCCCTGAGGAAGCGGTCAAAGCCTACCACGGCGTCTTGCAGCAGCTGGGCGTCAAGCCGCAGCGTTCGTTGCAAGACGATAAGGTGTTGCAGACAAACGTGATGAGTTACGGCGGCGACGGCGTGGTGCGCAGCATTCCTCAAACGCCGGCCGCTGCGACTAAGATGGCCGCCTTGCAATGCGCGTGCGATTCAAAAAAGGACCAAGCATGTCACTGCGAGCCGGATTTCAGCAAGATGAGCGCGACGGAAAAGGTCGCTTACCATAGGGCGCGCTGGGACCGGATTCTCGGATAACGACGCGCGCTTCGCAAGCTTTCTACGAGCGCGAAAGGCAAGTTGGTTGTTAGCTGCTTTTTTCTTCCGCGCTGGCGGCTGCTTCGTTCTGCTGCGCCGCTTCGGCCATCGATCCAACTACGTTGAGCAGATGGCTTAGCTGCCCGATGCGCATGCCGTAGCGGTCGATGAACTCTTGCACGGCGAAATCGTTGCCGAGCGCGTCATCTTCTTGCTCGGCCAATTCCTCCACCATGGTGGAAAGAATGTGGACGTAGGCCTTTTCCAAGACAGGGTAGGCGAGCCGGCAGTGCTCCGGCAGCATCGGCATGGTCTCCTGCCAGCGGCCAAGCAATGTCCGCCAACGCCCCAGGTTGTCCTGGGCGACGGCGCGGGCCTGAGTTAGTTGTTCACGTTGCACTTGGACGGATTCGCGCTGCACTTCCAGAAGTTGGCGAAGAAACTCGCTGTTGATGTCGCCGCCGGCCGGCACAACTGGAGCGGCGGCGGGATGGGTAGCTATGTCAAATTGAAACTGCATGGATGCCTCGGCAAACAAAAAGACGGCGCACGCAAGGCGCCACCTTTTCCGTTTTATACCAAGGTGGCAAGTGAAAAGAAAGCGCTCGTGGTCTCGATTCCTTTTTGGCGAAAAAATAGCGGGCCAAACCCCGATCAAATCAGCAGCTCCAATTCCGAATCGCTCAGCTGCTTGACAAACTCGCAGCCCACATGCCACATGCCGTCGGCCTGATCGCGAGCGTGCACGACGCGCGTGAGCAAAGTGCGGCGCGTGCCTTTTTGATTCTGCAAGTCCACCGCCAGGTAAGTGCCCGCCTTGAACGGATAACACAAGGACAGCCCAATGCCCTTGGCGGAAATGTCGCGCACCGTCGCCCCCCACCAGAGCGTGTCCTGGATGTCCATTGGCCGCGAGAGCGCCTCTAGCGTCACCGGGCGTCGCTCGGCGGCGCGGCGTTCCGCATCCGCCAAAGCGGCATGCGCGGAGATGGGTTGCACAAGGGCGCAGTGCTCAGACATAGGCGTTTCGTTGTAGAATTCGAAAGTTGCATACCATTTCAACCCTAGGTCATCGCCTCCGAGCTGTCAAATGCACGCCTGTGATCGAAGTCTCCTGTCGCCGCGGAAAAAGCGCCCCGATTTTCGGAAATTCCTTTTGCAACCTCGCGCCGGCGCATACAATCGTAGCGCGTTTTGTTTCCAACTACTTCCTACTTCCAGGGAGATTGTTCAATGTTGCGCTGGACCCTTTGTCTAGTGGCCGTCGTGTGCTTGTTGGCCCCAGGGGCCGCCTCGGCCGACACAGGCAACCCCGGACTCAAGTCCATCCAAGCTATCGCTTTTGGGCCGGACGGACTGCTGATTCTCGGCGACGGCATCGGCGCCCAGGTCGTCACTGTCCAAACCGGCGACAAGACAGCCACTGCCTGGACCAAGAGCCGGCCCGGCGACATCAAAGAACAACTCGCCGGCCGGCTCGGCACCAACTCCAAGGGCATCAACATCCTTAAGCTCGCTGTCAACCCCGCCAGCCAGACCGCTTATTTCGCCGTCCGCAAGCTCGAAGGCAAACAGGATCTGGTTCTCACCGTCAACGGCCAAGGAAAGGTCAGCGAATTCCCCTTGGAGAATGTCACCTACACGCGTTTCGCCCTGCCGCCCCACAAGACTACTTTGACCGACATTGCCTGGGCCGACGGTCAAATCCTCGTTGCCGCCCAAGCCGGCGAAACCTTCAAATCGACCATCTTCTCGATCGATCCCAAGCAACCCAAGGGTGTGGCTGTGGTCAACACCGACACCTACCACGTCGCCCACGGCAAATGGGAAACCAACGCCCCGCTGCGGACGGTCATGCCCTATTTCGACCAAGGCAAGAAGTATCTCGTCGGTGCATTCACTTGCACTCCTATCGTCAAGTATCCAATCGACGACCTCAAGGCTGACAGCCGGGTCAAGGGCACCAGCGTCATCGAATTGGGCAACGGCAACACGCCGCTCGACATGTTCACGTATGAAAAGGATGGCAAGACGTACATTCTCATGAACACGATTCGCATGTTCCACAAGCGGGCGCCGGTCGGACCCAGCCAGTACTGGACGGCAAAAGTGGATTACACCATTCTGCAAGAAAGCAAAAAGGTCAACGAGGATGCCCTGCGACGTGTCGGCAACGACGTCAACAAGCCGCTGACCGAGCGTGCCATTGTCGCCGCGGATTACCATGGCGTCGTGCACCTGGACCGCCTGGACAAAAGCCGCGCTTTAGTCGTCCGCACCGACGATAAGGATGGCTTCACCCTCGAAGTCCTGCCGCTGCCGTAAGACTTGATACCGCGGATGGACGTGGGGGTATCTGCGTCCATCCGCGCCTATTCGCCCATTACTTCTGGATTCTGCGATGAACGCGACCATTCTCGTAGCTGCGTCGTTTCTTGTTTTTCAACCTGCGGACGAACTGCGCTTTCGCAAGCTCGAAAAAGGGCAGGTTGAGGTCATCGCGGTCTTGCCCAAAGATCTGGCGGCGAAATTTCCGGTGGGGCCGGTGGCCACCGACGCCGGCGAAGCACTGCTGCGGCTGTGCCTCGTCGATCCCAAATCCAAGAAAGCCGGCCCGCCCATGCTCGGCCGTTACGAGCGCCGGGGCAACGAGCTGGTCTTTCGCCCGCGCGTCGCGCTGGAAGCGGGCCGGCATTATCGCGCCTATTTCGGGCCGACCGATGAAGCGAGCAACGTCGCCGACTATCGCCCGATTCGTCCAACACCTGGCGAACCGGTGCGCGTCGTCAAGGTCTACCCGACCGCGGACGTTTTGCCGGCCAACGTGCTCAAGTTTTACATCTACTTCTCCGGCCCGATGCTCGGCGGACAAGACATTTTCGAACAGATTCAGCTCGTGGACGAAAAAGGCAATCCGATGGAAAGCACCTGGCTACTCGATGAAATCTGGGACGAGACCGGCCAAGTGCTGATCATCTACATCCACCCGGGACGGATCAAATGGGGCCTGGTGCTGCGCGAAATCTTCGGCCCGGTGCTGTATGAGCACCGCCAATACAGTCTCGTCATTCGCGGCGAGATGCTCGCTCTCGGCGGCGATAAGATGGGCAAGGATTACGTCAAGAAATTCAGCACGACGCCCGAGGACCGTGTCCGTGTCGAGCTGTCGGACTGGAAACTACAAGCGCCCAAGGCCGGCGGCAGGGCGCCCTTAGTCGCGCAATTGCCTAAGTGCATCGATCACAAGTCGCTCGAGCGTTTCTTGAGCGTCGTTGATGCCAAGGGAGACAAAGTCGCGGGCAAGAGCATGATCGGCAAGGAGGAAAAAAGCTGGATCTTCACGCCGGAAACGCCCTGGCGGAACGCGGAGTATCGGCTGGTCGTCAATGGCCGCATGGAAGACGTTGCCGGCAATACGCCGACGCGGCCGTTTGATCTGGATCTCACGTCGAAGCAACCGCCGGCGCAACCTTTGGAGTTGCGCTTTCATCCCTAGCCCTTTGGAGTGCGGCGCTATTCCGCCGCTTTGGTTTTTTGGAGCGTCGCCGCATAAAAAAAAGAAAGCGGCGGAAAAGCGCCGCAGTCCAAAAAAAAAAGCGGCGGAAAAGCGCCGCAGTCCAAAAAAAAGCAGGATCAGAGGCTAGGATTGGGCGATACCCATGGCCTCGGATCCCGCAAGTATGATCGGGGGAAAAAAGTGGGCCGCCGACAATCCCCTCTCTGCCGAACGGCCCCGAGGTCCTCTTCTTCTCCCCAAAAGTTGAGGACATTCCAACCTAGGTCACAAGTTGGCCAAAGGCAAATGCAAGCGAGTGATAGGGGATTTGGGCTCTCTGGAACGGCAATTGAAACAAACGTACACATCCCGTAGCCAAGCGTTCGCCAGTCCAATGCAAATCTCGAAAAAAAGTTAAAGTGCGCGCAAGCCCCGCCATTACCCGCGTTCTGCTCCTGAAGTGACCGGGCTGCGAAGCATTCGAAGCCCGATTCCCAGTGATCTAGGGAGAGCGGTTTACGGACGGCGCATATCACCAGTCGTTCTGGTGGCGGCCCTGCCTCGGATGCCTACACGCCGGCCGCAAGCTACTCCTCCCTGGATCGCTGTTCACAGTCCTCGCGCATTCGTTGGGATGTTTTCTCTTCGCTTGCGCGTCGGGCTGGTTTTCCATTTGGCACCAACTCTTCCCCAATAGAAGACGCCCGGCGGCGGTCGCCGGGCGTGCTTCTTTTTGCGCGTTTGTTTAGCGTTCGCGCCGACTGTCAGGAGACTCGAACGCTAAACGATGAATCAATCCTTGCTTTTGGGCGTCATGTGAATGATCCGGCGCCCGATCCATTTCTCCTCGAACGAGGTCTTGCCCCAGTGGACGTCGTTGTCGGAATCGTGGCAGTCTTGACAGAAGATGTCGATTCGCTTCATGCGCTGCTCGTGCAATTGTTGTTTGCGCTCCGGCGTCGTTTTCGCGTCGCGCTCTTCGCCACTGGCCCGATACGGATTGATTAAGGGATACAAGTCGGCATTGCGCGACTTGGCCGCGTGTTCGCTGCCCGGACCATGGCAGCTTTCGCAGCCGACATGGCGCAATAGCTCGTTGTGCTCCTTGAGCGGCATGTCGTTGGCGGCCGCGCCCTGAGGATCGTTGTAGCCCTTGAGATAGTCGAACCCGATAGTGTGGCACTTGACGCATTCGCCGTCGAATTCGCGCTGGCGGGGGTTCTTGGCCTTGACGAGTGCGTCGAAAGCGTGGGAATGGGCCGATTCCTTCCAGACCTTCGTCGCGTGCTTGTGGCAACTGGCGCACACTTCCGAGCCAACGTAGTAGGCGTCCTTGAATCGTTTGTCGGCCTGAATGAGCGGGTGCTTGCTGCGCGGATACTTGGATAAGAAGCCGCCGTCCTTTACGCGCTGGGCGTATGTCTCCATGAGAGCCATGACCGGGTTGTCTTTTTCTTTGCCCGCAGGCGATTCATATTCCGGTCCGAGCGGAACGAGCTGATAGCGCAATTCCAGCCCGCGCGGCGTGCGCCAGACGCCGACCACTCCGGCATAGCGCCCTTTGTGGCCGATGGTCACGAGCGAAGTGTTGGGAAAATCCTGCGAACGTGTCAAGGCGCCCGGCGGCTCGTCGAATTCGGTTAAACAAAAAACCAGGTGCACGCCGGCGACACCGGGGTCCTTGGCGTGCTCCTCGTGCAAGGTCTTGGCGGCCAGTTTCGCTTCCCTTTCCAGCCCTTGATAGAGGAGAACGTTGAAGTCGGTCTTGTCGCCGCCCACCTTGGTCAGGACCCCTGGCAGCACTTTGTCGTTGCGAAGAAACTTGATGCCCAGCTCCGCGGGCAGCGCTTCTTCCACCGGCTCGGAAACACGGGAGCCGACCACGCTGACGACGCCCACTTTGAGCGTGCCCGCGTTGACGATTTCATAAGGCCGAACATTGTAATCGTCAAAAAACGTGTTGCCCTTTTCGAGTCCCTTGAGGTTCGCCGCCAAAGGCCGGGGATTGGGATTGTTCAGCGACGAATGCGCCAAGGCTTCGGTAAGCGGCATCAGCAATTCCGGCTCGCCCAGGCCGATCGCCTTGTAGCCCATGAGGTCGAGCGCCTTCATGGCGGTTTCGTATTTGAGCATGGCCTGGGGACCGCCTTTCTGCGCGATCTCCCCCAAGTCCACCGGCACGACCGGCCAGCCTTTGTCCTTCAGCGATTGAATGAGGTTAAAGCGCCGCGCCAAACCGCCCTTTTGCGGATGCGAGCAGCCGCATTCTTGCAGAAAACCCTTGGACTGACCGCTGAGGACGATTGCAAGATCGGGTTTGTTCCAGCCGCGGAAGAGCAGCGCTTTGAGGCTGGTGGGATCGTCGCCCGAATCGTCGGCATGGCCATTGGTCGCATTGCCGCGCAGGAGGTAGTAGCCCAGACCGATTGCGACGAGGCCGATCACTCCCAACATAGTGCTACGGAGCCAGTGACGTTCGCCGCGCGTGGCCGATGCGGTGGCAACTTGGGGAACCGAGGCGGACGGGGGCATCTTCTCCATGGCGGTCTCCGAGTAGTCCCCACGCTCCGCGTGGGGCGAAGGTCTTCGAGCCGGCAGATACAACGGTCCGTTGGGGCGACGATTGGCAACTGCAGGAACATCAGCCGGCGATTCGACACGTCTGCCCCACGCGGAGCGTGGGGTCTACTCAATTTGGCGCGTTCTGTCAATTTTGCGTGGCGTTGCCAAGCACTGGAATGCGGATGAATCGGGGCGGATTGTCACTCGCCCTCAAAATAATCGCCGAGTGCTCGGCAAACTTGCCTTGGATGCTGTTGGCCGGCACGATCACTTCCAGCAGCCAGCGTTGGCGCTCGCCAGTTAGTTCTTTCTTGTGCAACTTTACCACCAGGATGGATGGATCACTCCGTTCAAGTCTCAACTGGATGTTCTTATGGGCAAATAGAGGAAAGACGGCCTTGTGTTCCTGATTGGCTGCAAACGAGTTCAACTGAATGCCGCCCTTGTTCTCGCCGCCGGCCACTTCGACATCGCTTCTTATTGTGCCGACGAGTAGGGGGCTCGGCTCCAGAAGCGCGCCGTCCACGAGCAGCGGAATGAACCGGTAAAACGCCCCTTGGTCCAGTTGCTTGTCGCCGTCCTGTTCCTTCACGGTGACGCGCAGGTGATAGGCAGCCTTGACGCGGCCGCCCATGTCTTCCTTCCGCAGCCGGTCTTGCAAGGCTTGGCGTTCCTCGACTGTGAAGGGAGTGATCACGGGCACGACCAGTTTGTCCGGCGTCTTGTCCGCGAACTCCACATTGACTTGCGACCGCGTGGCCGACCAAAGGGTGAACTCCGCGACGACATGATTGCCGGAGCCGAGCTCGCCAAGTCTGACGCGGCCAGGCTTAAACTGCAAGGGTGCGACAATAGCGATCGGCACTTCCAGGCGATCAGCGCGACGTTGGCGCACATTGCCGGCGGGTCCTGACCAGACATCGACCGTCAACTGCAGCTTCGAGCCCGGCGGCTTGTTGTGCGGATCCCACTTGAGCCGGACGAACCCGGTCGCGTTCGCCGGCACCGCGAAGCTGTGGACCTCGTCCTTTTGCGGCTTCACTGCCGGACTGCGCGTCAACTTCTGCCACTTCCAGTTGCCCGCTTTGGCCTCGAGCGGGGCTTCCATCAGCCTTTTGGCATGAAGATCGAATTCCTTCCGGTCAACCAGTGCCGCTTCGACGATCGAGCAGTCGCAAGCCACGTCGAAAGCGCCGATCTCTGCCGCGGCGTCGGTGATGTTCTCAAACGGGAATTCGAAGGAGCCTTTCACTTGCTCCGTTTCGTTGACATAGTCTTTATCCTCCGCGTTCCAGATGACGCGCGTAAGGGGAAAACGGATCACCGGCTTGCCGGCCTCCGGGGCCGGTTCGGTGTTGGTATTGGAAGAGCGGGATTTCGGCATGAACTGGGTGACCCAGGCGATGCCGCCCACGATGACCACAAACAACACTCCCGGCAACGCATAGCGCCAGAAAGACGAGCGCGGCTTCGCCAGGTCGGCGGGTGTGCTATCCGCGCCTGCGAAGGTCCGGGGGTTGGGAAAACTGTCGGGCCGTTCGGTGATCTGGTCGCTCATGGCTCTTGTCGTTGTTTGAGTTCGTCGCGAATCCGCGCGGCTTTTTCATAATCTTCAGCCGCGATGGCTTCGTCCAGCTGTTCCTTGAGGGTCGTGCCGATCTGATATTCCTGGCGCAGCGACTGCTCGACTTTGCGCAGGTGCTGCACCATGCCGTCCTCGTCGAACTGCTCCTCCATCTCATGGTCGGCGAAGAAGCGGCGCATCGAATCCAACCCGGAACGCAATTCGTCAATCGCGCCTTCCGGACTGCTTTTCTCCACCTGGAAGGCCGCGGCAGCCTGTGTGCGCTGAAATATCACGAAGCCCCGGTATTGCTCGTGGGCCATCGTATATTCGTCGCTGGGCGAAAACAACTTCACGAAATCCATGAGTCCGATGGTGTGATCGGCATCCTCCATCGCGCGCGCGTACTGCCGCAGCGCCAACCAGCAAATACGCCGGTGGTAGAACTGCAGAAACTCGCGGTCGGCTTCCTGGCATTGTTCTTCGCTCATGACGAAAGAGCGGCCCGCTTTGGTCGCCAGCCTTTCTTGCTCGCGCAAGTAGTGGTAATAGCTGTCGTGGCCGTGGGGCTGTGCGCCGTCCGGTTTTCCGCGCGTCTCCATCTGCAGGACGCCAAGGTCCAGCCGCATCTGAATGACCTGGCGGCCATCGCGTGCCTGCACGAGCCGGGCCTGAACGACGCCCGGTTTGTGCTCCCAATTCTTCAGCATGAAGTCGATGTCTTGATTCACTACGCTGTCTCCGTCCACGTGGATCGATCTTTTTCCTCGCCCCAAGGGGAGGGATCGATCTGACGCTTATCTTAGCCTTTTTTCCCCGAATCCAAAACCGGAAAAGAAGCCGTCACTTGCCGAAAAGAAGGAAATTTTCCTAGCCTGCGCGAACTCTCTTTTGGTAGAATTCTAAATGCGGTTCAGCTTGCGGAGTTTGACGCTTCCTTCCCACCGCACCGAAGTATCAGGCTTCCCAAGTTCCTAAACTACAGGCGCTTCATTGTCCACCGGAACAAAGAAGAAAGGACTCTTATGGATGTCCAGCTGAAAGTGGTGCAAGGAAAGCCCAATGGTCACGCCCTTCGATTCGCAGACGGCGAATTCATATTCGGCCGCGGTCCGGAGTGCCACGTCCGCCCCAATAGCGATTGGGTTAGCCGCCAGCATTGTATGCTGCGCGTCCACGGCGACCGCGTCAGCATCCGGGACCTGGGCAGCACCAACGGCACGCTCGTGAACGGCCACCTCCTCACCGAAGAAACCGACTTGCAAAATGGCGACAGGCTGCAGCTTGGCGCACTCGTGTTGCAGCTTGTGCTCCTCGAGACTCCGCTTGCGCCGCTGGTCCCTTCGATTACCGACACCGTCGTCGATCAGCAACACCCCA
The DNA here is from genome assembly GCA_022616245.1 of Gemmataceae bacterium. Classification (GTDB taxonomy): domain Bacteria; phylum Planctomycetota; class Planctomycetia; order Gemmatales; family Gemmataceae; genus JAKEFD01. Next base: position 15,942 of record JAKEFD010000453.1, on the reverse strand, counting down.
CCCTCCCCGGCGTTGAAATTCTCCCGCAAGAGCAATAATCGCAGGCGGCGTCATCGCGAAGCGATTAATCAGCAACCTCGGACATTTTCCAATACTCCACGCTACAATTGACCAGGATGGCCACCAGCGACAGCGTATCCCTGGCCGACTTGCTCAAGCGCGCGCGCGGCAATGATCCCAGCGTGCGCGAGCGCCTCTTTGCCGCTTGCCGCAACTATCTCGCCCTCATCGCCCGCGCCCACGTCGAAACCTGGCTGCAGGCCAAGGTGGACGCTTCGGACCTCATCCAGCAAACTTTGCTCGAAGCCTATCGCGATTTTCCCCGCTTCCATGGCGCGTCGGAGGGCGAATTGCTCGCCTGGCTCCGGCAGATCCTCTCGCACAACGCCGCCAACTTCGTCCGCCACTATCGCGGCACGAACAAGAGACAAGTGGGCCGCGAGGTCGCCGTCGATCAAATCGCGGGCAACGGCAGCAGTCCGGGCATGGCCGGGTTCGCCGCGGCGAATTGCGAGACGCCCAGCCAAGAGATCATGCGCAAAGAACAAGAGCTGCTCCTGGCCGACGCATTGGCCCAATTGCCCGACGATTACCGTGAAGTCATCATGCTGCGCAATTTGCAGCGCATGCCGTTTCAGGACATCGCCGAGCGCATGGGCCGCTCGCGCCCCGCGGTGCAGATGCTGTGGGGGCGGGCGATCGAGAAGCTGCAACAGACTTTTCAAACGATGGAGTCGCTGTTTGTGACATGAAGGAAGAAGACGTATCCCTGCTCGACGCCTATATGGGCAACTTGCAATCCGGCATCCGTCCGGGCAAGGAGACGCTGATTGCCAAGAATCCTCAATTGGCCGGCGCCCTTCAATGCCTCGAGCTGCTCGAGCGCATGGCCCCGCCTCACCCCCAACCCCTCTCCCGGCAGGGGCGAGGGGAGGCGTCGGAGGACGAACGAGCCACCGTGGCCGCCTTGCCCGCGCGCGACACCGGCGCCGGACAGAGGCTCGAAATCCATCTGCAAAGCTCTGACCTTGGCAAATACGAAGTCGAATGCGAGCTCGGCCGCGGCGGCATGGGCGTCGTTTTCAAAGCGAGGCAAAAAGATCTGGGCCGGCCCGTCGCCCTCAAGATGATCTTGTCCAGCCACCTGGCTTCCGATGAGCATCTCGAACGCTTTCAGGATGAGGCGAAGGCCGCGGCGGGGCTGCATCATCCGAACATCGTCGCCATTTACGAAGCGGGCCAAATCAACGGCCAACCGTTCTTCGCCATGCAGTATGTCTCCGGCCCGAGCCTGGCGAAGCGCATTCGTCAGGGCCCGCTCACTCCGGAGGAGGCTGCCCGCATCGTGCTGGCCATTGCCCGGGCCGTCGACCATTTGCACCAAAATGGCATCGTCCACCGCGACTTGAAGCCTTCCAATATCCTTCTCGACGAGCGGGGCACGCCTTTCGTTACCGACTTTGGGCTGGTGAAGATGCTGAGCGGGGACAGCCATAGTCGCACCAGCACGGGCGTGATCATGGGGACGCCGAGCTATATGGCGCCCGAGCAAGCGGCCGCGCAGAAGTACAAGGTCAGTGCCTTGAGCGACATTTATAGCCTGGGCGCGATCCTCTACGAGCTGCTCACTGGCCGGCCGCCCTTCGCCGCCGACTCGCCGCTCGACACGCTGGTGCAAGTGATTGAGAGCGAGCCGATTCCGCCCCGGCGACTGTGCCCCGCCGTACCCCGCGAGCTGGAGACAATTTGCCTGCGCGTCCTGGAAAAGAACCCGGCCGACCGTTATCCGTCGGCGGCAGCATTGGCCGACGACCTCGAACGCTTCCTCAAGAACGAGGAAATTGAATGTCCGACGCCGGGGATAGTGAATCGGCTATTGCGCTGGACGCGCCGCGAGCCGGCCTTGGCCGCCCGGCTCGTGACGCTGGCGATCTGCATCGGCCTGGCGCAGATCAGCTTTCAGTTCTTCCGCACGATTCCTGTGAGCCTGCACTTACACATTCTGGGCATTTTGGCGCTCTGGGGACTGTTGTCGGCGGTCTGCCAACGGCTCATGCGCACTGTGAACTGGTCCGACGACGTGCGCTTTCTCTGGGCCGGCCTGGACGTGGTGCTCTACACCTGGGTCATGGTCGTCGATGAAGCGCTCCTGAGTCCAATCATCATCGGCTTTCCGCTCCTGGTCGCGGCATCGGGACTGTGGTTTCGCGTGCCGCTGGTGTGGTTCACGACCGCGATCGCGATGGCGTCTTACTTGGTGCTGATGCTGGAATGGTGGGTGCGCACAGGCGCGTTGGAAGGATTGCACAAGCACATCATGCTGCTCGTGGGTTTGGCAATGCTCGGTTTCATCACGTCGTATCAAGTCAACCGCGTGCGCGCGCTCAGCCGGTTTTATGAGCAACGACCGTTGCCGTGACGGCACTGAATTGTTATCAGTCGCTAACTTGTGGGCTAGCATGTTTGTCGCTTGGTGGGGGGGGTGTGAGCGATTTGCACAGACTTTGCACAGACATTTTCGCACGAATGGGTTCCTGTCGCCTGTAACCACAAGGTATTCATACATAGTCACTTGCGTCGTCGTCCCGGAGCGACAATGGCGCCGCTTCGGAATTCTTGTCGCCGCGGAAACCAGATCGACTTCGTCAACCAGCCTTGCGTTCGTGCTGATCTCGCAAGGCGGCGAGTTGCTGGCGGCGCAGCGCCTCAGGAGCATAAGGATCGAAAGCAACAGGGCGTTTGAGAATGGCTTGCAGCACTTGCACCGCCTGACGGCGTAATTCCACGTCGCGGCGCTCCAGCGCGGCCAAGAGCGCCGGCAATGCCGCGGGGCCGCGCTGTTCCAGGTCGGCGGCGGCCATCGCGAAGTCCGGCGTCTTCAGCCCTTCGATCAACCGTTGGATCTTCTCTTGTTCCAGCACACTGTGGATGGCTTGTCCGGCGGTGTGCGGCGGATTCCGCCCGGTGTTAGTGTGGGACGGGCTAGGTACTCGCCCTGCGGCCTTGGGCGGTGCGAATTCCAGTGTGGCGGTCGGCGCGATGCCTTCCTGCTCCCTGGGCACGCTCGGGCGCAGTGAACCGCGCAAGGCGGCGTCGGCGAACGACTCGTCGTTGAAGCCGGTTCCCAGGTACTCCGCGATGGCGATGGGGTCGCGCACGATCTGTTGCGGCGTGCCCTGCGTGCGCACTTTGCCGTCCTTGATCAAATAACTGCGCGACGTGATCTTCAAGGCTTCGCGAACGTTGTGGTCGGTAAGCAAGACGCCGATGCCGGTGCCGCGCAGCTCTTTGATGATGTCGCGTATCTCGGCGATGGTGATCGGGTCGATGCCGGTGAACGGTTCGTCGAGCAGAATGAGCAGCGGCTCGCATACGAGGCAGCGGGCAATTTCCAGACGGCGTTTCTCGCCGCCCGAAAGACGGGCGCCAACGTTGCGCCGCACTTTGGCCAGGCCGAAGCGCTCGAGTACGCTCTCGGTGCGCTCCCAGCGCTCCTTGCGGTGGAGCGGCCGGCCCAGCGTGCGCGACTGCGGCATGATCTCCAGAATTGCGAGGATGTTCTGCTCGACTGTGAGCTTGCGAAAGACGCTGGTTTCTTGCGACAGGTAGCCCATGCCCAACCGCGCGCGTTGATACATGGGAAGCGCGGTGACGTCTTGGCCGTCGAAATAGACGCGGCCGGCATAGGGCGTGATCTGTCCGGTGGCCATGCGAAAGCTTGTCGTCTTGCCCGCGCCGTTGGGCCCCAAGAGGCCGACCACTTCGCCGGCGTTTACTTCAAAGTCGACGCCGTCCACCACCGCGCGGCGGCCGTACTTCTTCACCAGGCCACGCACTTCCAGCAAAGCCATCGCCGGTCCTCCTTGACCATCGGGATGATTACCAAAAAAACGAGCCGCGACACAAGGGCAAACTGCGCGGACTGGTGAAACAGCCGAAATTCAAAAAAACTGTTTCGACGGGGGTGCGCTGCGAGTATTCTTAAGGTGTGAATAGGTCGGAGTATGCTGTCGGCCCGCACGGATCATGTCATGGCGATTCGTTTTAAGTGCCCGCATTGTCAAAAGGCTCAGTGTTAGAGATGATCTCGGGGGCAAAAAAGCCTCGTGCCCAGTGTGCAAGCGCGCCTTCACGATACCAGAGCCGGTGACGCCTCCGGACAAACGAAAATAGCTGTTTCGACTGACGCTCGCGGCGAGTATTCTTGATTTGTGAACAACTCGAACGACGTCAGCCCGCTTGGATCCATTCATGCCGATTCGCTTCCATTGCCAGCACTGCAATAAACCGCTCCGGGTGCCCGACCATCTGGGCGGCAAGAAAGCACAATGTCCGGCGTGCAAACATGCCATCACCATTCCCGAAACGGTGGCCCCGCCTGCCGACCTGGAAGCGTTCGCCGCGTCCGCCTTTGGCGATAAGCCCGAAGCCAAGCCGGAAGACGACGCCCCCAAGACCATCGACTTTCCTTGCCCCTATTGCTCCGAAGACTTGCACTTGCCGCTCGACTTGGGCGGCAAGCAATCGCCCTGCCCCGAATGCCGGCGCATCATCCGAGTGCCGATGCCAAAGGAGAAGCAGAAAGGCGACTGGCGCGAGCTGGTGAAGAAAGGCCCGTCGGCCGCCCTCATCAATCAGCCGGAAATCCCTGACGACGTCATGACCAGTGCCCAGAAAACGCGCGTCAGCACGTCGGCCTTGCTGGAAGCCGACGCCATCGAAGTGGAAGTCGAGCCGGTCGGCGTCAAGGGCTGGCTCAAGCGCGGCTTCTACGCGGTTTTGATCCTGGGCGTCGGCTTTCTCATCGTGTCCGCGCTCATTCGCGGCAGGACGGCGCGCACCGAGAAGAACTACCTCGAGCTCGGCCTGAAAGGGCTGGAAAACCCCAAGGTCCCGTTGCTCCTGAAAGCAGAAGGCCAGCGCATTGCCGGCGAAGTGCACCTGCGCAACAAGAAAGCGGGCGAGGCCAAGAAGTTCTTCTACAAGGGCCGTTCCCTGGCGATTGACACACCGCCCAAGGATGAGTCACCACCGTCGCCGTTCGAGCAAGACATGTTTCTCTGCGAGCTGGCGCTCTCTGTGGTGGACTTGGGCGGCACCTTCGAAGAAGACCGCGATGGGGAGCAGCGCATCGATTGGAAGAAAGAAATCGTACAAACGGAACTGCGGCGCACTTTGGAGGCGATGAAAACCGACGACGGGAAGGCAGCCGCCCTGCGCGACGTGGGCGCGAAGCTCTTGTATCTGGACAAAGGCGAAGTCGCCATCGGCTTGGCGACGAACCTGGCCAAGGCCGGCGCCGGCGTCAAGGGCCTGCAGCGCTCGCCCCTGGTGGCGCAATTGGTCGGCCTCCTGGCCGGTCGCAAGAACGAAAAGGCGGCGAATGAGCTTTTGAAGGACCCGGGCGCGGCAGCAGCCATCAACGATTCGCTGGCGCGCATCGCTTACTGCGAAGGCCTGGCTCACCAGAAGCGCTACGCTGAGGCGCTCAAGCTCGTTCAAGCGAAAGGCCCGGCGCGGTTGGACGCGGCTATTTCCTGTGCGGCCATCGCGTTGGCTGACCAGAATGCCAAAGCGGCAGAAGCCAAACCTTTTCTTGCCGAAGCTTTGGACATTCTCAAGACAGAACTGAAGGGGAAAGCCGCGCCTTGGCAAGTGTTGCAGGTGATTCGCCTTGCAGGTCAAACCGACCTGGCAGGTCGGGCCAAGGAGGAAGCGCTTAAAGACCTGACCGCGACGTTCAAAGCACGCGCCCAATTGGAATTGTTCCGCGGCCACCTGACACAGACCGCTGTCGCTGTCGCCGCCACTTTGCCCGACGCGGTCGGCGAAAAGCAATCCGTCAGCCGTGCCTTGGCCTGGCTGCACTTCGCCCGCCACAACGCCTCTGTGGGCGACTCCGCCAGCGTCCAAATCCTCATCGACTCCAGGAACGAACTCGAGCAGCCTCTCATGCACCTGGGATTGGCGTTGGGCGAGCAAGACCGGCGTCGCTAAGATTACCGCAGCCCTTTCGGCCTGAACCCTGAATCCCCCGTCTTCCACAAAAACCGCAGCGACTGTTTGAAGTCGGCCCGCGCGTTCCAGTGCAAGTGTTTGGTCCACGCCGGCTTCTCTTCGCCGCGAAACCATGCCAGATGCGCCAAGGAGTAGCCGAACATCGGCGGCGTCATGTACTCCGGCTTGAATAGGTCTGTGTCCGGCCACTTGGTGTAATGGCTGTCCCAATTTCGCGGCGTATTGGCCAGGAAAATTCCCAAGCCAAAAAACACGACGGTCAGGTCTGTCAGCAATTCATTGTCATGGATGTCACTCATGACCCGGCTTTCGCCCAAGAGCCGGACATGGGCCAACTCGTGCGCCATTGTGCCGACCAGTCCCATCGGATCGTCGAGGCCGGATTTGTCGAGGCGGATGACGAACTTCCGTTCGCCTTCTTCGTAGGTCCCGGCCGCATGAGGGAGGTATTGGCCGGAATCGTTGACGAGCCAGATCTTGCCTGAGTCGGCGACGAATCTGAGGGCGACCAATTCTGGAACCACGTCCATGTACTCGCAAACGCGATCGAGGAGAGTGCGGACTGCCTTTTTTGAGCCGTCATAGGGATCGGGAAAAAACTCCGGAGTCAGCAGCACCAGTGGCCGCCCGTTGAAGGCGTGGTCATCGAACTCTTCGCTCAGCCATTGCAGACGCTCCTCAACCCATGCCTTGGCGGCGGCGTCGCACGGGCAGGACGGGGAAAACAACCAAGCAAACATGAAACGCTCCGAGTCAACCTATTTGACTTGCCGCTATCCGCGACCAATACTTGCGCAAAGTCCCGTCGCGCATTCACAAGGCGGTCGCCATGAAGTTGTTCAACGTGGGGGTTATCCTTATTCTCGTTCTTGTCGGTGTGTGCGCTTATTGGTATTTGAATCCCAAGCACGCACCTTCATTTGTGCAAGGCTTCATCCCCGCGGCGCAAATTTCCGGGTCGAGCAGCCCGATGCAGAATTTCCGCCCGCCGAAGTTTTAGTCTGGTCAATGGTGAGTGAGTGACCAGCCATTGTCAATTCTTCACTCTCCACTCTCCACTCTCCACTCTGTGCCTCTGTGGTTAGCTCTTTTGACTCCGGCGACGCCGACGCCAGCGCACCAAGATCGGCAGCCAAAAAAGATACATGCCGCTCAGCCACACAATCCAAGCAGCACGAACGCGACGGGCAGAAAAATCCAAAGCTTGACATCGTCGCTAAACCAGCTGCCGTCGTGAATTGCTTCGATAATGTCCGATCGGCGGAAAGCGACCTGGAGCACCGCTCCCGTCTGCGTGTCGATTTGAATTTCCCAGTTGTTCTTGGCCCAGACTTTAAGCATGCCGCGTGACGGCCTCACATCGAGCCGGTTGATGTCGTCCCAGGTGGCGATCTCGGCTTCGGGCGTGGAGCGGCAGGCTTCCAGTATCTCATCGAAAGAAATGGCCGGTATTTCGCCGACGCCGCGCTGCTCAACGGGCTGCACCCATGGCACTTGCTTTTTGAGTTGCAGCAAGATGCCCGTGGCGACGACCAGGACAATGGGAAGGGAGATGAGAATCGCTCCCCAATAGTGAAGCTTGCGAGCGAGTATTTGAAGTTTCATTTCCATACTCTAAGTTGATTGACTGCGACGCACAAGCAGGAACAAACGCCATGGCGCGAGTCTTGGTCCTTGGCACGCGCAACGTCAAGAAGCGGCGCGAAATCGAAGAGATTCTTGGCGACCTCGGTCTGGAACTGCGAGATTTATCGCAATTCCCGGACGCGCCGGAGGTGGTCGAGGACGGCGTCACTTTCGAGGCGAACGCTCGCAAGAAAGCAACCGAAACGGCGCTGGCGCTTGGGGAATGGACGCTCGGCGAGGACAGCGGCCTGGTGGTGCCCGCGCTCAACGGCCGGCCCGGTGTGCACTCCGCGCGCTATGCCGGTAAGCAAGGCGACGACGCGGCCAACAACGCACGACTGATCGCGGAATTGTCGCCGCTGCCCGCCGACCGACGCGCCGCCCGTTACGTCTGTACCGCCGCCCTTGCCGATCCGCAAGGACAGGTGCACGCTGTTGTCGACGGTCGTTGCCACGGCGTCATTGTCCTGCAAGCGCGCGGTGCGGGCGGATTCGGCTACGATCCCTATTTCCTCATTCCCGAATATCACAAAACGTTCGGCGAGCTGAGCGCGCACGTCAAACATGCCCTGAGCCACCGCGCCCGCGCCTTGACGAAGCTGCGTCCGGTTGTGCGGAGTTTGCTGGTCGCTTCATAGGGTTGCCGCGCGCAGACGGTGAATTGCTTTCATTCCTTGGAGCGGCTTGACGATGCCACCGGATGACGGCTGCTTCACTTCCGAAGCGCCGCCCGCCAGGCTGCGTATTCATGGCATCCTCTGCAACAGCGTCCCTTGCCGCCGACCTCGCTTCCTTCCGGCACTACCTTCAGGCCGAACGCGGCTTGGCGCGCAATTCCGTGCTGGCGTATGGCCGGGACCTGGAGCGGTTTCAGGCGTGGGTCGCCGAGGGTGTCTTGAAGGACCATCTCAAACCCACGCTGCGGCAGCTCGGGCACTATCTCTTGTTCCTGCGCGAGGAGCAGCTGGCGCCCCCTTCGGTGGCGCGGCATCTGGTCGCGCTCAAGATGTTCTATCGCTATTTGCGCTTGGAAGAGCGCGTCCAGGAAAACACGGTCGGCTTGCTCAGTTCGCCCGCGCTCTGGGAGCGCATTCCCGATGTGCTCAGCCCCGAAGCCGTCGACAAACTGCTTGCCGCTCCGCGTTCCACCGACCGCTTCTATCTGCGCGATCGGGCGCTGCTGGAGACGCTGTACGCGACCGGCTGCCGTGCTTCCGAGGTCGTGGAGCTTCGGCTGGCCGACTTGTTTGTGGATTCGGGATTCTGCAAGTGTTTTGGCAAAGGCGGCAAGCAGCGCGTTGTGCCGCTGGGCGCGCCGGCGATCGCCGTCTTGCGCGCCTATTTGCGCGATCTACGTCCCGAATCGGCGCGCGCCAATCCCGAAGCGCCTTGGGTTTTCGTCAGCCGCGGCGGCCGGGCGCTCACCCGCGAAATGTTGTGGATCCTCGTCAAGAAATACGTGCGCCGCGCCGGCCTCACCGGCACTGTCAGTCCGCATACGCTCCGTCACAGTTTTGCCACGCATCTTTTGTCCGGCGGCGCCGACTTGCGCACCGTGCAAGAACTGCTCGGCCACGCCAACATTCGCACGACGCAGCGCTACACGCACGTCGACCGGGCGCGGCTCAAGGCAATTCACCGGCAGTTTCATCCCAAAGGAAAATAGGTCGGAGTAGCGGAACTCGCCAGAGTTCCGACGCAAGACGCCCGGAATTCTGGCGAATTCCGCTACGGAATGAACTTCTCGTAGGTGTCGAAGACAAAGGTCTTTTCGGTTTGGTTCTTGGCGGGGAAGGTGCGAGTTGGGAATTTCCAGATATACTGCGTCTTGCGAAATTCACGCTCACCCCAATCGTTTCCTTTAGATTCGAAAACCGATTTGATGTACTCGACAATGGCCTTGTCGGCCCCCAGTGATTTCGTCAACAGTGCGGTGCCGGACAGTTTGCCGCCGCCCTTGATGTCCACGGCGCCAGTGAGTGGAAACTTCTTTTCATCCTTCTTGGGTCCGCGGATGGCCTTTTCGCAATTGAGGGCAATTTTCTTGCCCGCCTCGTCGCCGTCGCTGTAGAGGAAAACCATGGGTGTGGCGAACTCACGGCCGGCAATTCCAACCAAGTTGGAGAAGCCCACGCTGCGCGAGCCCAGCTTCGTGCTCGGCGTGATCCAGATGCCGCCGATCACGTCGCGCCCCTCGGCACGCGGCGCCACCACCGGCAAGAAGCCGATCATCGTCGGCGGATCGAGGCGATGGCGGTAGCACTCCGAGTTCAGCCACAAGGCGCCCAAGGTAGCGCCGGTGTCCGCACCGAGCACGATAGTGCTGGCGGTGTTGCAGACGCCCGTGTCGTTGCGGTGATCCAGAAACGCTTTCGCTGCGGCAATGTCGTTCACGAGGACCGGGAAATAGGCAGGGAACATGTCCTTGTATTCGAGCGCTACTTTTTTCGGTCCCGCGCCTTTAACGCCGTTGATATTCGCTTTGTACTTGAAGAACTCGGCCGGATCGATTTCGATGCTATGGCCGTGACCGCGGAAATCGAAAGTCAGCACGGCGAAGCCCGCCTGGTTCAGTTTTTCCGCAAGAGCCACCCAGGTTGCCTTGCGGCTGTCCTCGTTGAGAGGATGCAGCATGATCACCGTTGGTGAATTGCGTTTGCCGGCGGGGTAAAACAGGCCGTGCAACTCCACTCCGTCCACCGAAGTGAAGCGGACTTTCTCGCCTTTGCCCTGTGCCAGCACGGGAGAATCGACTGCGAAACAAAAGATCGCCAATGTGAGAATGAGAAGGGTCGAGCGCGCAAAGAACTGCATAGTTGCCTCCGGAACAGTTGGACTTGCACCAGCCATTATCGATCATAAACCCAGCGGCGGACGCGGTCAAGTTCCGGCAACTGACTCATGGCGGTATTGTCCGAGCCCGAGGGCCAAGCGAGGGCGGACCGGTAGTGCTTCGCTTGGCACTCGGGCCCGGACGATCGCGGACTTCGACAAAGCCAACGCCGGTTCGGCAGCCTAGGGGTCGCGGCCAACGTGCCGGCATTGGCGTAGCGAGGTGAGGTAGCCTCACTTCCCGCAGACCGCGGGATTCCCAGTCCCGCGGCCAAGGATACCCTGGCCTTTTCTCCGAGTGGAGCTTGTTGTTCCAAAGTGAATGGAACAAGCTTCTTTAGGCCAAGGCTCAGGTCGGCCGCTCGCGAAGCGAGTTGCCGGCCTGCGACGGGAGTCGCCTCCGAGCAGGGAGGTGGCCGTAGCGCGAGGCCCCAAGCCCGGCCAAGACGCCCGTCTCCAAGAGGTCACGCCATTGCCACCGCCTTTCCTGCGCGGCCCTATTGCCCCACAATTCGTCTTCCCCGCGGAAAGTCGAATTGTCCCGAACGAGCATTATGCGCAGACCTTCCGGCCTTCGCCACTGAACAGGAGTTGATGCCGTGAACGGTTACGACGATTGAATGTGCGCCGCTGCGCGTCGCGACCGAGAATAGCCGCACGCTGACCTTGACCGTGCTGCGCGAACCGGCATAATCGCGCGCGCAAAATATTTGAAAAAAAATCGGACCAAGGAGATTGATCGATGTCGCGCTATCAGCTGGCGTCCTTGCTCTTGTTGCTGTCGTTCGCGGCCGCACCTCTGACCGCTCACTCGCCGCGCTCGAGCTGGTCCGTGGGAGTTCACATCGGGCCGCCGGCTTATCATCGACCGTACCTCCACAGTCCGTGGTGTTACGGCGTGGTGCGACCCTATCCGTATCACTATTTCTACGAGCCCGCGCCTTTGATCTACGAAACGCCGATACTCGTTCGACCCGCGCCGGTGGTGGTTCGCCCCGAGTCGGTAGTGGTCCCATCGACATTGCCAGCCGCGTCGGCGACACAGGTAATTCCCGCTTCCAATGAAATTGCGGCGACCATCGAGGTTTATTTGCAGCGCTTGGCCCACGCGGACGAGAATGTGCGCCGCGACGCCGTCATGGAGCTGGGCCGCATGAAAGCCGAGCGTGCCGTGCAACCGTTGACCGCGACGTTGGCCGGCGACAGAAGCGCCGTGGTGCGCGACGCCGCCGCCCGCGCTCTGGGCCTTATCGGCTCGCCGCGCGCTTTGACAGCGCTCGTCCACGCGGCGCAAGCCGACACGGACCGCGACGTACGCCACAGCGCCCAGTTCGCGGTAGAAATCATTCGAACAAATCTACGAAACTAACCAAACGCCATGGAGTGCAGCGATTTGACGCCGCTTTCTTTCCATCTTTCCCATGCAACCCGACGCTATTTCCGCGCTCGCTGTCAATGAAAGAAAAAAAGAAAGCGGCGTCAAACCGCCGCAGTCCAAAATCCTGCAACATCCTTGTCCTCAATAATTTGCGGCGCGGATAGGCCGCGCGGGTCTGGCCCCAATCTGGTTAATAGACTGAATAGGAGAATGGCTTTCTCCTTTGAGCTATGGAAGTCCGATCGCCTCGCCCGCCGCGGCCGCATCGAAACCGGTCATGGACAGATCGAGACCCCCGCGTTCATGGCAGTCGGCACGCAGGCCACGGTCAAGGGTTTGACGCCCGATCAACTGGAAGCCGTTGGCACGCAAGTTGTCCTGGGCAACACCTACCATCTGGCGCTGCGTCCCGGCGACGAGTTGATCGCGCAGATGGGTGGCTTGCATCGGTTCATGAACTGGCGTCGGCCCATCCTCACCGACAGCGGCGGCTATCAAATCTATAGCCTCGCCGCCAATCTTCAGATCGACGACCGCGCCGCCGTTTTCCGTTCCCATATCGACGGGGCACTTCTCGAGCTGTCGCCCGAAAAAGCAATCAGCATTCAAGAAAACCTCGGTTCGGACATCGCCATGTGCTTGGACGAATGCCCGCCGAACGACACCGAGCCCGCGTATTGGCAGGAAGCCGTCCGCCGGACGATCCATTGGGCCGAGCGTTGCCGGAACGCGCAACGCCGCAAGGATCAAGCGCTGTTTGCCATTGTCCAAGGGGGCACGGACGTGGAGCTGCGCGTCCGATGCGCCGAGAAATTGATCGCCTTGGACTTTCCGGGCTATGCCCTGGGCGGTTTCAGCGTCGGCGAAACGCCGGAGCAAATGGCCGCCGCCCTCGAGCCGAGTGCACGCGTGTTGCCGGAAAAGAAGCCGCGCTATCTCATGGGCGTGGGCCGTCCCGCGGATATTCTTCGCGCCGTGGCCGCCGGCATCGACCTGTTCGATTGCGTATTGCCCACGCGCAACGGCCGTAACGCCATGGCTTTCACCGCCCAGGGGACTTTACGCCTGCGCAATGCCGTACATAAGCGAGATGAAGCGCCCTTGGAGTCCGATTGCGGATGTCCCGCGTGCCGTGGCTACGGCCGGGCGTACCTGCACCATCTGTTTTTGGCGGATGAAATGCTCGGGTGCACGCTGCTGTCGTTGCACAATCTGGCGTTTTACAACCGCCTTCTGGCCGAGGCACGGCAGGCCATCGAGGAAGGCCGCTACGCCGAGTTTTCCGCAGTCAACCTTGCCCGTTGGGGGGCAAGTATTTAAGATGGACGTTTTGATTCGTAACTGGTTTTGCAGGACAGGTTTTCAACCAGTCCCATCCTAGCCGGACAGTTTGATCCCTAGCTCGCGCGTCGGGCTCGGGTAATTAACCTGTCCTACGGAAAACGGCATGCTGATATCGTTGATCCTGTTGGCCCAGGAAGAAGCGGCGAAAAAGGGCGGCGATCCGCCCTCGATGCTCGTCCAGTTCATGCCGATCATCCTGATCGTCGTCGTCTTTTATTTCTTGATCATTTTGCCCGGCCGCAAGGAACGCCAGCAGCGCGCGGCCATGATCACCGCGCTCAAGAAAAACGACAAAGTGATTACCAACGCCGGCATCGTCGGCCAGGTCGTCAACCTCATCGAAGGGACCGAGGAAGTCACCATCAAGAGCGAAGACACGAAGTTGCGCATCTTGCGAAGCAGCATCGCCCGCGTGATGGCCGAGCCCGCGGCGACCGGCGATGCCAAACCAGTGTAGTCCCCTCGCCCCGCGAGGGGACCAATCGCCTCGCGGAGCGAGACGACTGCTCTCCTAAGGAATTGGCCATGAAATCGTTTTTCTGGAGATTCATCCTCTGCCTGGTTCCCACGGCGCTGGCTGCCTGGGTTTCCATCGTCGCCGTCATCAAGTATCAGCGCGGCGAGTCCGGCGGGTTCAAATTCGGCGTCGACCTGGTCGGCGGCACCATTCTTGTGTACGAGATCGACATCCGCAAATCGCAGGAAGCGGACAAGACATTCGACGCGAACCGCGCCACCGCCGACTTGGCCCTCTCGCTCAAGCGCCGCATCGACCCGAACGACCTCTACAACATCGTCATCCGTCCGGCCGGCGGCGAAGGCCGTGTCGAGATCATCTTGCCCACGGGCGGCATCTATCGCACGAAGAAAGCCGAAAAAGCCTGGGACGACTTGCTGGAGCAGATGAAAAAAGATTGGGAACTGCCCGCGGTTCCCGAGGTTGGCCGTGGTAAGATCCTCGAACTCGCCGACCGCATTCAGCTCACGTTGTCGGAAAAGGTCTGGGAAGATAAGCTCTTCAATTCGGAAAAGAACTGGAAAAAACTGCTCGATTCTACCGTCGATTTCTGGGCCGAGCTGGACGATGCCAAGATCAAGGCCGAAATGACCAAGCTGAACGTCGGCAATCTCAAGGCGCTTGGCTCGTTCATCTACACCCAGCTCGCCTCCAGTGAGGCGCCGACTTCCGACAAGGCCATCGAGCTATGGATTAAGAAGCAGGCGTGGGACGAAATGCTCAGCCGGGCGCGCGCCCAATGGCCCTTCCTCGCGCCCTTCAAAGAAGACATGGAGCGCATCACGCCGGACAGCGTCGAACAAGTAATCACGTTTATTCAGGCCAAGGGCAGCGTCATCGGCCAGGCGGGTCTGAGCGTGGTCAGCCAACTCACCGGCGCCGACATTCTGGACGGCCTGACGCCGCCGGAGGCCAAGGAACCTTCCACGGACCATAAGGTGGTGGAAAAATTCGTCCTCGATAACTACGGGCCCTCGATCAAGCGCATTCAGGACAGCATCAACACGGTAGTGAAAAAAACCGGCCGCAGCCGCGATTTGAGCGTCGAGGAAGTGCAGCGCATCAAGGAACTGGTGGCCAAGGTCGGCAGCTTGGAATTCCGCATCCTGGCCAACAAGCATGACGACAAGCAAGGCATCAGCCGCGCACAGCAAACCATTACGGACGCCAAGGACCTGGACGAACGCGCCAAGAAAGGGCTGCCGCCGCCGCCGCCCACCGAACCGGACGATCCGACCAAGCCCGGCCTCTTCGAAATCAGTCTGCCGCGCAACAACAAGAGCATCGTCAGCTACAGTTGGGTGGAGATCGGCCCGCAGGAACGCAAGGCCCTGAACCTGGACAACGCGGCCCGCAACGACACCACCCGCAACAGCACCTGGATCGAAGCCCAAACCAAGATCAACCAGGCAACGGAATTGAAGGACATAGGCGGCAAGCCGATGCTCCAAGGCGCCTTGTTCTTCGCGCGCAAGTGCGAAGACCGCAATCTGCCCGACGAAGAGCGCCGCCACAAGGAATGGGAATACTTCGTCCTCACCCGCGATCCGGAAATCGATCCCGCCGATCCCACGAAGAAAATCCGCACACCCAAGCTCGACGGCAGCTATCTCGTCCGAGCACAGGCCGACAATCAGGATTTGCGCCCCGCCGTGGCCTTTACCTTCAACACCGCCGGCGGCGAGCTGATGGGCAACATCACCCGCAAAAATGTCCCGTCCGGCTCCGGCGCGGAAGAATCGCAAATCAAGCGCCATCTCGCCATTATTCTGGATGGCTGGGTGATGTCGGCGCCCACGATCAACAGCGAAATCCGCACGCACGGCCAGATCAGCGGCAGCTTCACGCAAAAGGAAGTCGACGGCCTCGTCAATATCCTGCGCGCCGGCCAGTTGCCGGCCACGCTCAAACAGCAGCCTGTAAGTGAAAACACAATCGGCGCGACGCTCGGTCAAGACACCATCGAAAGCGCCATGACGGCCATCCTACTCGCATTTGCCGTGGTCTTGGCCTTCATGGTCATTTACTACCGCTTTGCCGGCTTTGTCGCCTCCGTCGCCCTGTTGGCCAACCTGATCCTCACTGTCGGCTTCATGGTCGCCGTCCAGGCCACGTTTACGCTGCCCGGTTTGGCGGGACTGGTGCTCATGCTCGGCATGGCCGTCGATGCCAACGTCCTCATCTACGAGCGCTTCCGCGAGGAACGCGAACGCGGCGCTACCATCTC